>JAHJRU010000016.1 GCA_018830745.1 Chloroflexota bacterium | reverse complement strand
TCCCGGCGGTGTGAGGCTGAAGTCCCGGGAGTAGCCATCGAGCACTGCCGGAGCATCCAGGACGTTATCCGCCCCCACTATCCGGGCCAGCTGTTCTTTAATTGACATAATCAACCTCCGAATAACATTATCTCATATTTCTTATAGCCGATTCCACGTTGCATTATAGCACAATCTCACCTAATTGTTGAAAGACCTGATGGTGAAAGGGAGGCTGCGAGTTGCCTCAGCGCGCTTTCTTACCGCGACGGTATGTCTTTCTGGTGCTTTCACTGGGTGGTAAATCACCCCGGTGGTCGGGAGCCATAATTCTGAATGGCACGCTGATTTTAGGGTCAATCAGGCGGGAGCTGATGGCGCCGTCGATTTCATCCAGTGAATAGCTGGTGGTGATGACGGTGGCTAGCTGGGCATTATAGCGGTAATTTAATACCTGGTATAGCTTTTCACGTGCCCAATGAGTGGTTGACTGTTCACCCAGGTCATCCAGCACCAGGAGAGGGGCTGTTTTTACCCTCTCGAAAAGGTGGTCATAGGATATCTTGCTTTCCGGATTGAAGGTCGAGCGCAGATGGTCCAGAAACTCGGGTACTACCACGAATAAAGCGGGTTGTTTATGCTGATAGCGATAGTTGACGATAGCGGCGGATAAATGGGTTTTACCACACCCGTATTGCCCCATAAATAACAGCCAGCCTTCCGGGGATTCGGCGAAATCAAGAGCGAGACGGTAGGCTTCCTTCAGATTCTGTCGTATTTCCTCCCGGTATTCCTGTAACGTTCTCCGTTCTTCCTTGAGCTTTTCCAGTTGTTCTTCCGATGGATTAAAAACGTTTCTTAGTTCAAAATTATCGAAGGTCATACTTTTCTGGAGCTCGAACTGTGGAGCCCAGTGGTATGCCATCAAGGAACTTTGCTGGTTCTCAAGTCGCTCCCTGGCCGGCCTGTCACGGGCGCAACGGCAGGGGATAGTACGCCTATAGTCCGGCTTGCCTGAAGGCAGCAGCGGATGAACGAAGCCAGTCCCATGACATATGGAGCAGGATGCCGGTGAGCCTTCTTCCTCGCCTTCAATGTCGGACCATATGTCCGTATTTGCCCTTGAGGTACTTGTCTGGGTCGGACTTCTTTTTAGAATATCGCCTATGTGTTCCATCACTCCTGCCTTCTGCTGCCCAGCTCTCCAGAATGGCGGCAATATAACTCCATTTGCGCACGTTCTGGTCGACCGCCTCTTTAATGGCATCGCCAATCCAGTTTTGGGGGTATAACTTCTCAGCTTCAATCAACTCTTCGGCTATCCTTGGTGTCAGCATGCCGATGTTCTGCTCATAAAGGGTGAAAATATCCGGTGGTTCCTCAATTTCAACGTGGGTCGTGTCTCCTGCTTTCAGCCCGCTCAGCTTGATTTCGCCATTTTGTATTCTGGCGATTACCTGTCGCTGGGACTCGGTGTTTAGAAAATAAGCGTCCTCCACTACGTTATCCCCGGTAAGGGGCAGGTGAAGGATAACCCCCCGTTCGGCAGCCGCATCCAGGGCGTGGCGCAGTACTTCCTCCGGCGGTTTGGTCGTCTGGCGGAGGCTGGTTATCAGGCTTTTATTTTGTAACAACTCACGGTAAGTAACAAAACGGGGATAACCCCGCTTGCGATAAAGTATTTCAAAGAAGTGGAGGATGACGTTTAGCTCGGAGATGTCGCTGATTTGGGGCAGTACGGCGCTGAAAAACAGGTTGGGAACAGACGTGTACTGCATCCTGGCAGGGAAACCATCAAACCGCTTCATAGCAAACTCGGCTCTTCCCGGCCAATATTTTCGAACCGGGCCAGGCTGCGCCTGAAATGCAATTGTATTTCACCGATAGGCCCATTGCGGTGTTTGGCTATAATAACCTCTGCCGGGGGTGGATAATTCTCTCCTTCGTGCAGGGCTCTCCATTCCTCTTCACCGGTGTAAAGCTCCTCGCGGGAGACAAATATAACCACATCGGCATCCTGTTCGATATTGCCGCTCTCCCGCAGGTCGGAGAGCTGCGGCTTATGTGATGCCCGCCACTCGATGGCCCGGCTGAGCTGGGATATGGCTATCACCGGGACGTTAAGCTCGCGAGCCAGCGCCTTAAGGGAGCGGCAGATATAGCCCAATTCCAGGACGCGGTTATCCTGACGTCTATCTTCCTGCATAAGCTGGAGATAGTCCACCACAATAAGGTCAAGACCGCGCTCATAGTAGAGACGGCGGGCTTTGCTGCGCATCTCCACCACCCTAATCAGTGGTGAGTCGTCGATGTAGATTGGAGCTTCTGATAGACGGCCAGTGGCTGTCATAACCTTTTTTTCCTCGGCTTCATTGAGCAGGTCAAAGCGGATACGCCTGGAATTTATCTCGGATTCACTGGATAAAAGGCGTAGAACTACCTCTTCCCGTGACATCTCCAGGCTGAAGAAAGCCACGCATGCTCCATAGTCCACCGCGGCGTTGCGGCTGATGTTAAGACCCAGGCTGGTCTTACCGTGGCTGGGCCGCCCGGCGATTACAACCAGGTCCGAGCGATGAAAACCGCCCAGGAGTTCGTCGAGTCCGGTGAAGCTGGAAAGCACATAAGGTAACGGCCCTTTAGTGGTTTCCGTTGTTGCGGCAACCGATTCAAAATACTGTTCCAGCACGTGGCGGATATGCACAAAGTCCCGAGGGCTTTGACCGTGGCGCAGCTGGTACAGGGCATCCTCGGCTTTATCCAGACTGGTATCGACATCGGGGTCAGCTTTGTAGCCGATGGCGGCTATCTTATCGGCGGCGGTGATGAGGCGGCGCATTAGCGACAGGCGATAGACAATCTGGGCATAATCTTCTATGTCCAGAGATGTAGGGCAAATAGCTATTAAATGGCTGAGATAGGCAGCGCCGCCGCAGGTGTCCAGCCTTTCCTTGTAGGCTAACTCCTGGGCAAGGGTAATCTGGTTGATGGCTTCGTTGCGTTCATATAGAGATACGCAAGCCTGGTAGATCAGGGAGTTCCTTTCGCTGTAGAAGTCCGCCTGTTGCAGTAAGCCGGTAACCTTGTATATGGCAGAGCCATCTATAAGCAGGGAGCCAATTACTGCTTCCTCAGCGTCGATATCATGGGGGGGCAGTTTATCACTGTTCACCCTGGCCCTTCTCCTCCTCGGTTTCGGTTACGTCTTCGGTTGCGTCTTCGGTTGCGTCTTCGGTTTTGGCTTTGGTTTTGGCTTTGGTTTCGGTTACGGTTACGGTTTCGGTTGCGTCTTCGGTTGCGGTTACGGTAACCGTTATCCTGGCAGCGATGTCTCTAGCCAGTTTGATGGTTACCTCGTGGCTACCAAGCTGGCGAATGGGTTCGTCCAGTTCTATCTTCCGTTTATCGATGGTGATTCCGGTGGTGTTCTGTATTTCCTCAGCGATATCGGCATGGGTAATTGAGCCGTAGAGCTTCTCCTGGGCTCCAACCTGAGCTTTCAGGACAATCTCCTTACCCTCCAGCTGACGGGCAACTTCGGATTGCTCAGCATTGATTATAGCGTTTATTTTTTGCTGTTTCTCCAGAACTTTGTTGGCTGCCTTGTCGGCTAACACGGCCAATTTCCTGGGGATAAGATAATTGCGACCGTAGCCGTCAGCTATCTCTTTAATCTCTCCGGCATGAGCAACATTGGGAACGTCTTGCAGAAATACTACCTTCATTCTATTACCTTTCTACGTATTATACTTCAGCGGCGGGGACAAGTATAGATAATCAATTATACTTCAGTAGCGGGGAGAAATGAAAGGTAATACCGGGTTTATTTGGCGGCGTGGGTGATAAATCTTTCGGCATAAATGGCGGCTACCGCGCCGTCTCCAGCAGCGGCGATAGTCTGGCGGATAGAGCTGCTGCGTATATCGCCGGCGGCAAAAATACCGGGCGCATCTGTTTCCATTTTATCATTGGTAATTATATAACCCGCTTCGTCCAGAGCTAATATACCCTTGAGATGGTTTGTACTGGGATTAAGACCGGTGGAGACGAAGATGCCAGCCACATTCAGAGTAGATTTCTCATCGGTGGTAACGTCACGAAGCTGCAGCCTCTTCACCACGTCTTCGCCCTCAATGGATTCAACCACGGTGTTCCACAGGAATTCAATTTTGGGTTCGGCGAAGGCTTTCTCCTGGAGGATGCGGGTGGCGCGTAGCTCCTGACGCCGGTGGATAACGGTTACCCTGGAGGCGAACTTGGTCAGTTGGAGCGCCTCACTGATAGCTGAATTGCCTCCTCCCACTATGGCTACCGGCTGGTCCCGGAAGAAAAAGGCATCACAGGTGGCGCAATAGGATACGCCTTTGCCGGTAAATTCCACCTCTCCCGGAACGCCTAATTTTGTTCTTTCACAGCCGCCGGCGATAATCACTGCTTTAGCGGTGAATTCCCCCTGGGTGGTTTGGACTACCTTTAAACCATCTTTGAGCTTAATCCCGTTGACCTCGGCCGTCAGCGTTTCCAGTCCGAATATCTGCGCCTGCTGTTCCATTAACTGCGTCAGGTCGTAACCGCTGATACCTTCGGGGAAGCCGGGGTAGTTCTCCACCAGCTCGGCGTCCGCTATCAACCCGCCTACCATATTTTTCTCTATGAGCAGGCTGGTTAACCGTGCCCGTGCGGTATAAATGCCAGCGCTTAGTCCGGCTGGCCCGCCGCCGATAATAATGACATCATATTCTGTCTTCATAGCCTAAGCCAGGGCAGCATCCAGATTTCTTTTCAGCTCTTCTTTAGGTCTGAGGCCGACTATATTGACGATTGGTTTTCCGTCCTTAAAGAGGAGCAGGGTGGGGATGCTCATTATCTGATATTGAGCCGCCGTTTTCTGGTTCTGGTCGACATCCAATCTGGTGAAGGTTATTCGGCCGCTGTACTCTTCAGCCAGCTCATCCAGTATGGGGGCAATCATGGTACAAGGGCGGCACCAGGTTGCCCAGAAATCCACCACTACCGGCGTGGCTGATTTAAGTACCGTCTGCTCGAACTGATTATCGTCAACGTCAATTGGTTGCGCCATTTCTTTCCACCTTTCTCGGTTACTATACTATAACTACATTATACTATATTATCCATATCGCAGGGCTTCAATCGGGTTTAGCCGGGCGGCCCTCATTGCCGGGTATATGCCGGAGGCAAGACCGATGAAAACCGATACCGAAATAGCCACAATTACAATAAATGGTGAGACCACAGCGCTGATTGTGAATCCACCGAGGTCGATTTGAGAGATTCCCCATGCCGTCACCCAGGCAAAGGTCAGCCCTATGGCACCTCCAACCAGGCTCAGCATGGCGGCTTCCAACAGAAACTGCATCAGGATATCCCTCCGCTTGGCTCCTATCGCCTTACGCAGGCCAATCTCTCTGGTGCGCTCGGTTACCGAAACCAGCATGATGTTCATGATACCGATGCTACCCACCAGCAGGGAGATAGCGCCAATCAGTCCCAGGAATACGGTTAGCGCAAGGGTTATGGTCTCAAATTCTCCGAGCATCTGCTCCATACTGACAACGGAGAAATCATCATCCTTATCCTCAGCGATGCGGTGGCGCTTCCTTAACAGGTTTTCAATATCCTCCTTTGCCTCGTCTATAACCCCGGCGCTGGCTAACTGGACAGCAATTGACTGAACGGCGTCTTCCCCGCTGGGCGTCTTCTGCGAGAACAGCCGTGCTTGATAGGTGGTTATCGGCGTCACCGCCACCTCATCCAGGCTAAATCCAAAAAACCCGACACCCTTAGGCTCCAGGACACCGATGACGGTGAACCATTTATCCTTGATTTTGACCTTCTGTCCGATGGGGTCATTGCTACCGAACAGGTCTTCAGCCACCTTACTCCCCAGCACTACCACGGTATCCTTGCGGGCTATATGCCGCTCAGTAAAAAATTGCCCCGAAGCTATCGTATAACCAAACGCCTGCTGGTATCCGGGGGTGCTGCCGTGTATCACAGATGTTGTGTCTTCATTACCGGCTATTAGCTTAACAAAGTTTTCGTTTGTTGGCGCTACAACTGTCACCGAGCGGATGCGGCTCATAGCCTCAGCGTCATTCATAGTAAGACTGGCTTGGGAAGCGCCGTACAGCGTCCCGAAAATCCCCGGCGCATCTGGATTGGTCGGCTGCACATTGAGTAGGTTGGTGCCCAACTCTTCAAAAGTAGAGGTGATCATATTCTGGAGACCCGCTCCCACGGACATGAGAACGATGACGGCGCCAACACCGATTATCATGCCCAGCATGGTTAACGCAGAGCGTAACTTATTGGCCAGTAGCGATCTTATTGCCATACCGAGGAAATCAAAAATTTTCACTTCGAGTCTCCACTATTGCTAGAAACATCGTTTTTACCTGATACCGGTTCGTCACTGATTATTTTGCCGTCAAGCAGCCGGATGATACGCTGTGTCTGCTCGGCGATGTCCATTTCGTGGGTGATTAGAATTATAGTAATGCCCTCCTGGTGCAACTCCCGGAAGAGAGCGATGATATCATTGGAGGAAGCGCTGTCGAGATTGCCCGTAGGCTCGTCAGCCAATATCACCGGCGGATTATTCACCAGCGCCCGGGCTATGGCCACGCGTTGCTGTTCTCCACCGGACAGCTCGGTAGGCTTATGATTAGCCCTGGGTCCCAGCCCCACGCGCTCCAACGCCGCGATTGCCCGTTGGTGCTTTTGTCGGGAGTTGCCATATATCAGGGGCAATTCAACGTTGGCTACGGCGGTGATGCGGGTAAGCAGGTTAAACTCCTGGAAGACGAAACCGAGTTTCTTGTTTCTTATATCCGCCAGTTTGTTATCGTTGAGGCGGCTGATATCCTGGCCGTCCAGTATATATTCACCGGAGGTAGGTTTATCCAGGCAGCCGATGACATGGAGCATGGTGGATTTGCCCGAGCCGGAGGCGCCAACAATAGCCACCATATCGCCCTTGTTAATGGAGATGGAAATCCCGTTGAGCGCAAAGACGTCAACTTTGCCCATGCGGTAAACTTTGGTGATGTTTTCCAGTTCTATCATTTACGCTGCCGGTTAAGCCTTAGCCGCCAAAAATACCACCACCAGAATCTTACTTGGCTTTCCTTTCTATTACTACCGTTTCGCCTTCACTTAATCCCGATATAATCTCAGTCTGGAAGCTATCGCTGAGACCGGTTACTACTTCTTTCTCTTGGAACTCCTCACCAACCATAATACTGACTACTGATTTACCGGCATCATTCTCCGTGATAGCTCTAATGGGTACCATTAGCACGTTGCCTCGCTCGTCGAAGACGATTTCGGCGGTGGCCGTCATGCCGGACTTTAACGCTGAACCGGCCGGGGCTTGGAAGCTGACTTTAATTTCGTACAGTATTACGCCGGCTTCCTCCCGAGATAATGGGTATATAAAGTCAACCTTGCCCTCCAGCTCCAGGTCGGGCAGGGCGTCAAGTTCAATGATAGCCTTTTGCCCCGGCTTCACCATCGGTACGTCTATTTCGTCCACCTCGACTCTGAGTTCAATTTTGGTGAGATCGATAATCTCGATAATGGTTTCGGACGCATAGTTAAAGGCTGATAGGGAGTCTCCTTCCTTGGCTTCTACCTTAGCGATGGTCCCATCAAAGGGGGCAACTATTACTGTCTTTGCCAGCTCATCCCTCGCCTTTTCGAGATTATTCTCGGCGTTAACCACGTCGTTCTTGACCCTATCCAGAGCCAGCTTAACCTTTCCCCGGTTGTCCACAGCCTGGGTTAAAGCCGACTCACTTTTCGCCACGGCTAACTCTGCGGTTCTTAGTGTCCAGAAGTCCCTCACTGCCAGAAGCTGCTGCTCGAAAACGTCTTCTCCCGTTCCCCGCATTAGTCTTTCCCTGGCATCTACCAGGTCATCCAGGGCATCTTTGAGCTGTTGCCTGATAGCCCAGTACTGCGTGTCATCCAAGCCTATCGCTAGCTTTTCCTGCGCCTCCTTTACCCGACGTTCCGCATCTCTGATATCAACCAGAGCCTCGGGAATATCAAGAGTAAAAGTGGAATAGGTGTAGGGGTAGGAAATTCTTCTTAGATTATCGATTGACTGTTCCAGGTCTATTTTAGCGCTGGCAATAGTGGCCTCAGTTAGCTTGAGGTCAACTTCAGCGCTGCTAACGGCCAACGTCGCTGTGGTTACAGCTATTTCAGCCGTGGTTACCCCGCGGTCGAGGGAGGTAGTATCCAGCCTGGCCAGCACCTGTCCTTTGGTTACCCTGTCGCCATCTTCAACGTTTATCTCGGTTATTTCGCCGGTGGTATCAAAGGTCAGTTTCCGTTGCTGGGGCAAAGACAGGTTTCCGTCGCCGGTAACGCTCAGCAGTATGTCACCCCGAGTAACCTCAACCAGTTCCTGTTGAATTTCATCCTGCTGGCCGCTGCAAGCGGCAAGGCTAAGTGCCATTAGAAATGCCAGAGCCAATATCCACCCTGGTTTCATTCGTTTAGTTATCATAAGCTTCCTCCTGGGAGATTATATTGGCTGCCTTTTTATCTAGCCCCATATTATCTTTGTCCGTCACCTGAATCCGGGCATTATACGTAGCTAACCCCTTTTTTGCACGACTTGTTTCTTGTGTTTACGCTGCTGCTGTTCCCAACGTTCCATCAGGGCCGGGAATTCACGCTCCAGAAAAGCGTATATACCGCGCATATCCTCCAGCCAATTTATGGTCAGCGGAGTTTTGCCTGAAAACAGTAGCAGTCCGTGTTCGGCCAGTTGGCGGAACATCTTAATCTCGTCCATCCCATGTCTTATGATGTTTTGCCATGCATCGGGGCGGAGGCGGAAGTAGTCATGCCTCACACCCGGCAGGCTCAGCCGTTCAATGAGGCCGAGCTGAATCAGGAGGCGGGTTGTGCTGCTTATTGAGCCTCTACTCGCCGCCAGGCCTTTGGCCAGCTCGTCTGCCGACTGGTGAGGGGAGTCAGAGAGGAGAAGCCAGCCTAGAATACGGCCAGCCATTCGGGGGTGTCCGGTTTGCTCAAAGGAGATACCGAATTGTTCCACGAAGCTCTTTTCGGCAAGATGTGACATTTTACTTTGCCCCACACTTATTAAAGCTTTAATTTATTTGGTATGAATAGTATAGTATATATTGTATAAATTGTCAATACTAAAATAATTGAAAGTTATTGCGGTATCAGGGGTTATGGGTATGCTGTAAATTGATAGGGCGAATCCTGAAGGGGTGTAGTAGAACACTAGCCAGACGGAATTACGTTATGCCCCCAGCTGTTGGGCTCTATTATAAGCGGCGATAACCGCTTCCTTAATCAGGTCGTGGAATCCGCCTTCCTCCAGCTTCTTGAGGGCTTCGGCGGTGGTGCCGCCGGGGGAGGTGACCATGCGGCGTAATTCGGCCGGGGACTTGTCTGACTTCTGTACCAGGCGTCCTGAGCCGAGCAAAGTCTGCAGTACCAGTTCATCTACTATGTCAGGGGGCAGTCCAATTTCCAGGGCGGCGTCAACCAGCGATTCCACGAAGAGGAAAACATATGCCGGTCCGCTGCCGCTGATGGCGGTGACCATGTCCAAATATGGCTCATCGTCGACATAAATCTCCGCGCCCATAGCACCGAGAACAGCGCTTACCCCTTTCTTTTGCTCGCCGGTTACCTCGGCGGTAGTCGTCCACACGCTCATCCCCTCGCCTATCTGGGCAGGAGTATTGGGCATTACGCGCACTACTCGATTATGGTCGAGCCCCAGGCACAGGGTATTGATTCTGGCTCCGGCAATGATGGACATAACCAGCTGTGATGGTTGCAGTTTACCGTTAAGCTCGGTTATTACCTCTACCAGGTTCTGGGGCTTGACCGCCAGGATAACCATCTCCCCGGCTTGCGCCGCCTGCTGGTTACTGCCGGTTACGGTAACATGGTATTGCTGCTCCAGATGCTGCCGGCGGGCTTCGCTGATATCGCTAACCGTGATATCCTGCGGGGCGTTTATAGCCTTGTCCAGAAGAGCAGACAGCATCGCCTCTGCCATGGAGCCGCCGCCAATAAACGATATCCTCATCATGCTACCTCACAACAATATTTACCAGCCGCCCCGGCACATATACCATGTTTAGAATCTTCTTGCCCTCAACGTGGGCTTTTACCCGCTGGCTTTCCAGGGCTAGCTGCCTGGCTTCGTCCTCGGTGATGGATGCCGGCGCCATAATCCGCTCTCTAACCTTGCCGTTGACCTGGACTACCAGTGTTATCTCTTCTTCCCGGGCTAACTCTTCATCCCATTCTGGCCAGCCATGGTTATGAATGCTGTACTGGTGCCCTGTCCGTTGCCATAGCTCCTCGACCAGGTGGGGAATGGATGGCGCGATAAGCAGAAGTAGATATTCAATAGACTGTTGCCAATCCGCGGCTGATATCACGCCCTCCTTCTTGACATTACCCAGATAATTGCTGAGCTCCATCAGGGCGGCTATCATGGTGTTGAAGCGAATTCTCTCCATATCCTCGGTGACTTTCCTGATGGTGCGGTGGGTGATACGGAGCAAATCCCGGCGGGCTTTTTCGTCCTCTGAACCAGTTGCGGCGTCGGCTTTAGTCTGATATGGCTCCAGTACCAGGTTCCATATACGGTTGAGCCAGCGACTCATCCCGCTGATGCCGCTGTCATCCCATTCGCCGCCCTGCTCCCAGGGACCGACAAACATGAGATAGGCGCGCACGGCGTCAGCGCCCAGTTCGTTGACATATTCGTCGGGAGTAACCACGTTGCCCCTCGATTTGCTCATTTTATGTTTACCGGCAACGATTATCCCCTGGTTAAACAGGCGGGTAAACGGCTCGTCGAAGTCAACCAGCCCCATGTCCCTACAGGCTTTAAGGAAGAAACGGGCATAGAACAGGTGCATGACGGCGTGCTCCGCGCCGCCGGTATAGAGGTCTACTGGCAGCCAGTATTTTAACCGCTCGTCGAAGGGACCGGAGTCGCAGCCGGGGCTGGTATAGCGCAGGAAATACCAGGAGGAACACATAAAGGTATCCATGGTGTCTGTTTCCCGCTGGGCGGGCTCGGAGCAGCGGGGGCAGGTGGTGTTGACGAAGGACTCGTGGTATTTAAGCGGCGATTCGCCGGTGGGTTTAAATTCGGCATCTTCAGGGAGCAGCACCGGTAAATCCTTCTCCGGAACCGGGACAATACCGCATTTGGGGCAGTAGATGATGGGTATCGGCACTCCCCAGTAGCGCTGGCGGGAGATGAGCCAGTCCCTGAGCCGATACGTTATCGCCTTGCCGCCCCACCCCTTTTCTGCCAGGAAATCGCTGACTGCGTTTATACCCTCCTGGCTGGCTGTTCCGTCGAACTGTCCGGAATTTACCATGGTGCCCGTATCGGTATAGGCTTCTTCCAGGGCATCGCCGGACCAATCAGGCGGGGCGACAACCACTCTGATAGGGATGTCATATCGCCGGGCAAAAGCGAAGTCGCGCTCGTCGTGAGCCGGTACGCCCATAACGGCTCCAGTGCCGTAGCTTAACAATACATAATCGGCAATCCAGATGGGCACTGACTCCCCGGTAAGTCGGTTGGTGCAGTAAGCCCCGATGAAGACGCCGTCCTTCTCCATCTCCGTGGACAGTCGCTCAATATCGGTGCGCCTTCGGGTGCGTTCTATATACTCCTCAACCTCAGCCTTTTTATCCGGTGAGGTCAGCCTGGCTACCAGGGGGTGTTCCGGCGCCAGCACCATGAAGGTGACGCCAAAAACGGTGTCCGGCCGGGTGGTGAATACCCTCATCTCTTTTTCCTCAACGCTGGGGTGGTCAAGAGCAAAGGAAATATCAGCGCCGGTGCTCTTGCCCACCCAGTTGCGCTGCATTATCTTTATCCGCTCCGGCCAGTCAATGCCCTCGTGTTGCATCAGTTCATCGGCGTAATTGGTGATGCGGAAGAACCATTGCTCCAGGTCGCGCCGGGCAACGACGGCTCCGCAGCGCTCACAGGTGCCGTTTACCACCTGCTCGTTAGCCAGCACCGTCTGGCAGCGGGGGCACCAGTTAACCGGAGCCTTGCCCCGATAAGCCAGACCAGCCTGATATAGCTTCAGGAAGAACCACTGCGTCCATTTATAATACTCGGGCAGACAGGTAACTACCTCCCGGCTCCAGTCATAGATAGCACCTATGCTCCTGAGCTGACGACGCATATTGTCTATATTCTGCACCGTCCAGATAAAAGGGTGAATTCCCCGGCTGATGGCAGCATTCTCGGCTGGTAAGCCAAAGGCATCAAAACCCATGGGGTGAAGAACGTTGTAGCCCTGCAGCCGCTTAAACCGGGCATGGACATCAGAT
>JAHJRU010000128.1 GCA_018830745.1 Chloroflexota bacterium | reverse complement strand
TATTCCAACTACATTGCCGATGAGTCTAACCGGGGTACGGGAGAGCACTATGACTGCACCGGACGCCTGTACGATAATCTGGCCAGTGACTGGGGGAATACCAGCCCATATCCTATCTATCAAAAGGCAGTTAGAGGTATGGATGACCCTATGGTAAAGAAATACCCCCTGTTTGTAATGGCGCCGCATCAGAGGTATCGAGTGCACTATCTATTCTGGGAGCACCCCTGGCTTAGGAACCATGTTTACCAGCACCGGGTCTGGATAAGTACCACCGATGCCACAGCCAGAGGGATAAAAGACGGGGATTTGGTTACCGCTTACAATGACCGGGGCAGGTTGGTTATGCCCGCTTATGTTACCTCGAGGCTGATGCCGGGTACGATTGTTATACGCCATGGGGGCAAGTACCAGCCCGATGAAAACGGCGTCGACTTTGGCGCCTCCGCTTCAACGTTAATGGGTGGTGACTTTGAGAGCTGTATTACTCCAGCACACGCCACCACTGTGGCTGAGGTAGAAAAATATAGCGGAGAAAGTAAATGAACCAGTACGGTTTTTTTATAGACCTCAGCCGATGCATTGGCTGCAACGCCTGCACTGTTTCCTGTAAGCAGTGGCACGATATTTCTCCGGGACCAGCCAAGCCAATGCGTGTCTACCAATGGGAGACGGGTAACTTTCCCGATGTGAGGCTCCACATGCTGCCTGTTATGTGCTTTCACTGCGAGTCACCTTCCTGCGTTGAGGCATGCGAGAACGGGGCTCTTTATAAAGAAGAGAAGTATGGCGCTGTCCTGGCGGACGCAGATAAATGCCGGGGAACACGGAAATGCTGGGATGCCTGCCCTTACGGCTCCCCGCAGTACCTGAGTGATGAACCGGAAGCCAGGATGTTGAAGTGCAATATGTGCATCGACCGTTTGGAGGAAGGACTCAAGCCTATCTGCGTGCTGAGCTGCGGAATGCGAGCCATGGAGTTTGGTCCGCTGACGGAGATCGTGCGGAAGTATGGCAATTTAACCCGCCTCAATGCCAAGCCGGGTTATGCTCCATGCCGGTTAGCCTGCCCCGCTGAAGTTGATGCGGAAGGATATATCGGCCTTATCGTAGAAGACAAAGTGAAAGAAGCAATCGAGCTATTCCGGGAAAATAATCCTTTTGCCGGTGTTCTGGGGCGGGTTTGTACTCATCCCTGTGAAGCCGATTGTCAGCGCGGCAAAGTTGACTGGCCCGTGTCCATTCGCTCTTTGAAGCGTTACATGGCGGATTACGAACTTGGAGGAAAAAGGGCAAAAGTGAATCCCGTTGCCAGGACAAAGGATGAGAAAGTGGCTATTGTCGGCTCTGGACCGGCCGGACTTTCGTGCGCTTACGACCTGGTCAAGCTTGGATACCCCGTTACTGTTTTCGAAGCCGCTGCACAGAGCGGGGGTATGATGCGCTACGGAATCCCGGAGTATAGATTACCCAATGAGATACTGGACAACGAGATTGAATATATCAAGGAAATGGGCGTGGAGATAAAAACACATTCACCCGTAGGCAGATTGGAGGAGCTTCGTCAAGACGGGTACCAGGCTATCTTCCTGGCGACCGGTGCGTGGGCAAGCCATAAGCTGGGTGTTGCCGGTGAGGACAGCGAGGGTATCATCTATGCTCTGGACTTCTTGAGGAGATACAATTCCGGGGAACAGGTTGAGGTAGGGAATAACGTGGTTGTTATCGGGGGTGGCAGTGTCGCTATCGATGCTGCCCGTGTAGCTTTACGTCTTAAGGCTGAAGAAGTTCACCTTATCTGCCTTGAGTCGCGCGACCTTGCCTGCGCAGACCGTATGCTGGCCGAAGATATGGAGGTTGAGCAGGCCGAGATTGAAGGTGTAATAATCCATCCCTGCCTGGGGATAAGTAAGGTTATCGCCCATCAAAACAGTGTTGCTGGATTGGAGACGGTCGGCTGCCTTTCCGTTCTGGATGAGGAAGGCCGGTTCGCCCCTGAATTCACCGACGATGCCCCCGGCGTGATGAAGGCGGATACGATTATAGTAGCCATAGGGCAGAGACCAGACACCGCCGGCTTTTCTAAGTTAAAGAAGGCACTATCCGGTGGCATTGTGGCTGACGAATTGACTGTGGAGACCAGCCAGAAGGGGATTTTCGCCGGTGGTGATGTAGTCACCGGCCCAAGCAATATCATCAGTGCCATCGCTCAGGGCAAGCAAGCTGCCATTTCCATAGACCGCTACCTCAGGGGGCTGGATTTAAGGAAAGACAGAGAGCTTCCGGTCAGGAGCTCGGTTTCAGGTGTGGGTCCCGGTAATGCACCACCCCCGGCGGTTCCAAAGGCGCAGCGTTTGTACTCTACCGAAGCGGAGCAAGGCATTGGCCAGGAAGTAGCCCAGGAACAGGCCAGCCGCTGTTTTAAATGTGGCACGACGATGCCGTGTATTATCTTTAAACCCGTTGATGCTAAGGAAGCGGTACTGGCATGGGATGCTATGAAGGCGCTGGAGCTCTGGCAGTCAAGGCAACCCTATAACGGTGAGCCGCTCCCTGAGATTTTTGCCGAAATTGCGGATGTTACCGAGGCATCACTGGAAATCGTTGGCCGCAACAAGCTGGTATTGAAAGCCAAGAGTGGCGATGAACTTCTTTACTATACAACAGACAATGAATAATAATTGTCCTCTCTGAGTCGGGCCACTCTTCACTTCTACAATGATAGGCAATTTGCTCATCAGCACCCTGGAGAAGGTTGGATAATAACGACTGCTACTTGTCCAGGGTTTCTCCCCAGCGTTAAGGATAACAGATTTCGAGTCAGTCTAACTGGTGAATGCGCTTTATGACCTCGTCAGTGGACAATACCTCGGCGAACCGGGAAGCCATAACGGTCAATGTGTATTGTTGAGCCTCATCGGTTGATATTGCTCCCCAATCCATGTCAGGACGGTCCCCAGTTTACGCAGTTTTTTGACAACCATCCAACGGGATTCTAGAATAGGAATGACAATCTAATGGGGTAATGTGCCTATTATGAAGCAACTGAATAGGTTGAAATCATGCGAATAATCATCTACGGTGCGGGAGCGATTGGGGGTGCACTGGGGGGGCATCTGGCACTTGCCGGACAGGAGGTGATATTGATTGGTCGCCCGGCACACGTAAAAGCAATTCAAGAACACGGGCTAAGGTTGATAACGCCCGGCGGCACTCATATATTGCAGCTGCCGGCTGTTACCGTACCTGACCAGATTGACTTTAGGCCGGATGACGTAGTATTTCTGTGTATGAAAGGACAGAACACGGAAGAAGCGCTCCGTTCTCTCCGTGAAGTGATTGATAATATACCCATATTCTGCTTCCAGAATGGCGTAAGGAACGAAGAGGTCGCTGCCCGGTATTTTCCGCGAGTGTATGCAGTTATGATGCGCTTGGGAAGTGTCTATCTCAACGAGGGTGAAGTATCTGTTCGTCGGGACCCGCCTGGCTCCTTAGTCATGGGAAGCTATCCTGCCGGGACAGACGAGCTGGTTGAAGCGGTGGCGGCAAAACTGCGCGCGGCCGGCTTACTGGTAAAGGTTGCTGCTGACACCATGCCTTATAAGTGGGGAAAACTGGTATTTAATATGGTTAATATCGTCGGTGCCATCACCGATGAGGGGGGAAGCAATATTGAGTTGATTACCACGGCTTTGCGGCAGGAAGCGCAGGGGATTTTAGCCGAGGCAGGCATAAGGTGGGTATCCCAGGAAACGCTATCACTGGAGTGGCCTGAGGGCGCATCGAAGCCTCGTAGCGTACTACCCGGCAAAGTGCGGAGTTCAACCTGGCAGAGCCTGGCTCGCCGGCAAGGTGGTACAGAAAGCGATTTTATCAATGGCGAGATTGTAAGGTTAGCCAAAAAGATAGGGCGTCAGGCACCAATCAATGCCATGCTGCTCCATATTTTACAGGAAATGGCCGCTAACCGGGAGCCACCAGGCAAATACACCCCGGCTCAACTGCGCTTGTTGCTCGGCCTGGAACATACATCTCGCCAGCATAAGAGCAACGACGGGAAATCGAAGGCTGATTCCTGAATAATTGGTCGAGATTCGATGAAGGTGTTTGTACTAACCTCAGTTAAATTATAATCGGAAAGGGAGGCTATGCCGAGAGCGCACATTAACGGCGTGAACCTGCATTACGAAGTTAGCGGCCAAGGACGTGCGATAGTCTTATGCCATGGCTATACCGCTAGCCACCAGGTCTGGGTGCATCAACTCCCGGTGCTCGCTGGCGATTACCAGG
>JAHJRU010000127.1 GCA_018830745.1 Chloroflexota bacterium | reverse complement strand
GTACATCACCGCAATCCGATTTGACATATGTGCCATAACCGCCATGTCGTGGGCGATGAACAGGTAAGCTAAGCCAAAATCGCGCTGCAGGTCTATCATCAGGTTAAGAATCTGGGCCTGAACGGATACATCCAGGGCGCTGACGGGTTCATCAGCCACAATGAGTTTGGGGCTTACCGCTAGGGCACGGGCGATGCCTACCCGCTGCTTCTGTCCTCCGCTTAGTTCGTGGGGGTACCTGGTGGCATGCTGGGATTCCAGTCCTACCCGCTGGAGCAGGTCCGCTACCTTTTCCAGCCTCTCTGCTTCACTCTTCATGCCGTGGATAAGCAGCGCTTCACCGATGGTATCCCCGATGGTCATCCGGGGGTCAAGCGAGGATTGAGGGTCCTGGAATATCATCTGGGCTTCTTTACGTAGCTCCTTCAGCCTCCTTTTATCCCACTTAAGGATTTCGTTGCCCTGGTAGAGTATGCTGCCGGCGGTAGGCTCTTCCAGCCTCAGCATGGTCCTGCCCAGGGTTGACTTGCCGCAACCGGATTCGCCCACTAATCCCAGCGTTTCGCCTTCTGCCAGGTAGAAGGAAACCCCGTCCACCGCTTTCACCTCGGCCACCGTCCGGGAGAGAAAACCGGCGGTAATAGGGTAATACTTCCTCAGGTTTTCTACCGTTATCAATTTGTCATTGGGCACTGTGGGTATCTCCTGTTTTCCCCGGGGACGTCACTGGTTGCTTGTACAGCTGACATACCACCCGGTGCTCATCGGAGATGAACACCTCCGGTGGGTCCTCCTGGTCGCAGATGGGCATCCGTTTGGGGCAGCGGGGGTGGAAAATACAGCCGGACGGCGGGTCGATTAGACTGGGTATCGTGCCGGGGATGGGGGTTAACCGCTGTTGCTGGGCTGAGATGTTGGGCAAACAAGTGAGCAACCCCTGGGTGTAAGGGTGTGCCGGCTGGTCAAAGATATCAAAGGTGGTCCCGACCTCAGCTATCTTCCCCCCGTACATCACCACTATGCGGTCGGCAATGCCGGCTACGGTGCCCATGTCATGGGTAATAAAAAGAATGGACATATTCCTTGCCTGTTTCAGGTCATGGAAAATATCCAGAATCTGCGCCTTTATGGTGGTGTCGAGGGCGGTGGTCGGCTCATCGGCTATGAGAATCTCCGGGTCGCAGGACAGGGCGGCGGCAATCATCACCCTTTGCTTCATGCCGCCGGAGAACTGGTGGGGATAGTCTTTCATCCGCTCATCAGCCTGCGGTATGCCTACCTGCTCCATCAATTCTCGGGCTCGCTCCAGCGCCTCTTTGGAATTCAACTTGAGGTGGAGCTTCAGCGGTTCCGCTATCTGGTCGCCCACGGTAAACACCGGATTTAGCGAAGATTGGGGGTCCTGAAAAATCATGGCTATTTCCCGGCCCCTTATTTGCCTCAGCCTCTCTTCGGGACAGCGCAGCAGGTCTTCGTCGTGGAACAGTATTTCACCACCGAGTATTTTACCCGGAGGGCTGTCAATCAGGCGCAGAATGGATAGCGCGGTGGCGGTCTTACCGCACCCTGATTCTCCCACCAGGCAGAGGTTTTCTCCTTTACGAAGGGCAAGGTTAACGCCGTCAACCGCCTGCACCACGCCGTTGCGGGTGAAGAAGTAGGTCTTGAGATTTTTGACCTCTAGCAGGTTATGGTTCACCTTGGCTCCTATTGCTGACTTCTGGGGTCGAAGGCATCTCTGATGCCGTCCCCCAGGAAATTAAAGGCCAGGACGGTTAAGAAAAGCATAATTCCAGGCTCAACGGCTACCCACCAGGCGGTATCCAGGCTTCTCTGGCCGGCATTCAGGACCACACCCCAGCTGGTAACCGTGGGGTCGCCCAGTCCAATGAAGCTCAGCGCTGCCTCCGCCAGGATGATACCGGGTATGGACAGGGTAGCAATGACGATAATGGAGCTGATGACGTTGGGCATAAGGTGCCGGAAGATAATTCTGGCGCCGCTGGCTCCGAGAGACTTGGACGCCATGACAAATTCCCTGGTTCTGAGGGAGAGGGTTTCGCTCCTGACCAGCCGGGCGGTGCCGGTCCAGCCGGTGAGGCCGATGGCCAGAATAATGAATGCCAGTGAGGGCCCAAAGATGAAGATGATGAATACCAGCAGCAGGAAAAAGGGAAAGGTCATCATCACATCGGTAAACCTCATCAGGGCATTGTCCCACCAGCCTCCCAGATACGCCGACATCACACCCATGAGGGCGCCGATGAATATAGCCATAAGGGTAGCCAGCAGACCCACCTGCAGGGAGACCCTCGCCCCGGAGACCAGCATTGCCAGCATGTCTCTCCCTTTTTCGTCCGTTCCCAGGGGATGTTGCCATGTACCCGGGGTTTCTCTGCTTACCAGTTGGTCCGTTTTAGTGTCAAATACTGATTGCTGAATGGTGAAACCAACCGGTGGCGTGTTCTTTTTATCGAAATTTACCTTGGTGGGGTCCGGCGTTAGAAGGGGGCCAATCAGGGCTACGGCAATCAGGAAGATGATAAAAGCCAGTCCCAGAACGGAAAGGCGGTGCCGCCTGGTTCTTTCCCAGTAATACCTGGTCAGCCGTCTATTGACATAAAGAGGATACAGGGCGTAACAGGTGGCGACCAGAGCAAAGAAGATATAGAAATAGCCCATAGGTTCCAGTATTTGTGCTTCGAGGTAGATATCCAGCAGGATAACGGCCACCAGAGCCAGCAGCCCGCTGAAAAATACCAGGTTTCTCCGTCCGCCAAACCTGTCGCTGATTTGCCCGCTCTTTTTTTCAGTCATAGCGAATCCTGGGGTCCAGCCGCGTATATACGATGTCAGTAGCCAGATTGGTTAACAGCACTACCATGGCTCCGATAAGGGTTATGGTGACCACCACCGGATAGTCGCTGGCAAAGAGAGCGTTAAAGGAAACTCTGCCCAGACCGGGTATGCCGAAGATAATCTCCGTAAGATAGGCGCCGCCGAAGACGATACCGCTGAGGTCGAACATAATTATGGTGATGATGGGCAGTATGGCATTCCTAAGTACGTGCTTGCCGATGACTACCCTCTCCGGCAGCCCCTTGGCACGGGCCGTCCTGACGAAATCCTGCTTTAAGTTGTCCAGGGTAGCCGACCGGGCATAGCGGGTATAGCCCGCCATCATTCCCGTGCCCAGGGTGATGACCGGCAGCACCAGTGCTTTCAGGTTAGCCAGGGAAAACATGGGCAGGCCGGTGTCGTAGTAGCTTTTGAACCAGCCCAGTTGCACCGAGAATATCAGGATGAGCATGATGCCCAGCCAGAAATTAGGAATGGATATGCCGATAAACGAGAATAGGGTGGCGAGATAATCGGTCCTGGTATAACGCTTCACCGCCGAGAAGACGCCGATGAGGATACCGAGGGTGGCGGAGAACAGCATGCTGAGTAGTATGAGCTGGAAGGAGTAAACCCAGTGCCTTCGAATTAGCGTCACCACCGGCAGAGAGTTGCTGAACGACCACCCCCAGTCGCCGCGAGCCAGGTTGACGACATAGTCGAAGTATTGCTCGTAAATAGGTTTGTCCAGGCCGTATCTGGCTTCAATGGCGGCTACCACCTGGGCGGGGTCCTGTGTCCGGGCGGACATGTTGGACAGGTATTTATCGGCGGGGGACATGGGACCCACGCGGAGCAGGACGAAGGTTATGGTGACCACGCCCCAGGTGATGATGGCGGCGTAAATCAGCCGTTTGATGATATAGCCCCGTAGTCCCGCCTTCTTCAATAATGCACTCCAGTTGGTGGGGAATTAGGGTTTGGAGAAATACCATTTATGGTAGTTCCAGCTCAGCCTCATGCCCACGTCGATTCCCTCCACATTGGCCTGAAAGCCGTGATTACCCCGGGGGAAGGAAAGAAAGTCGACCGGCTGGTCTTCAGCTATCAGCTGGCTTAGCTCGGCATACATGCTCTTGCGCGCTTCAATGTCCAGGGCTTCTTTGGACCTGATATTGACGAACAGTTCATCGACCCTGGGATTGGAGTAGCCCCAGAAGTTCAGACCGCCCTCGGTGCTGAAGAATACGCGGGAGCCGGACGGAGCGATGGGGTGGGTATTGAAGACCATCACTATAAAGTCCCAGGGTTCTTCGCTTACCGCCTCCGGTCCGTTGTTGTTCCTGGGCTCCTGGTCGCTACCGGGCACTTTATTCATCACGTGCTTTCTCAGCAGGGTAGGCCAGGGCACCAGCTTGACTTCTACCTCTATGCCGATGTCCGCCAGTTCCTGCTTGACCAGGAAAGCCAGGTCTTCGGCCAGACGGCTGCCCGGGGTGGTAACCAGGGTAAGTTTCAGGGGCTTTCCGTCTTTATCCTGAACCGCTATACTCCCGTCTGGTTGCCTGGCTCCGTAGCCGGCGGCATACAGCATCTCCTTGGCCTTTTTCTTGTCATGCAGGGGACCGTAGCCAAACTTGGGCACTCCCTCCTCGGTGTACCACGGGGAGGGCTTGGGGATGAAGCTAAAAGCCGGGTCGCCAAAGCCCAGACGTATGGAGTTGATTACCGCCTGCTTGTCTATCGACATGGATAGCGCCTGTCTCACCTCTTTCTGCTTGAGTCCATCCCAACCATTGTTTCTCATGTTATAAATCACCAGGTCGTAGGCGCTGGTAGGCACGGTATATACGTTGATTCCCTCCAGCTCGGTGAACTTGGCTACTTTTTCCGGGTCTATCCCGGAATAGGTGATGTCGCCTGCCTCCAGAGCGGCGTGGACCGTCGCTGTAGTGCCGAGCATTTTGGTAACGTACTGTTCGAAGTAGGGCGAGTCGTCCTCCTGTCCCAGATAGTAGTCCGGGTTGCGTTCTACTACATATTTGTCGTTTCTAATCCATTCTTTGAATCTGTATGGGCCCAGGTTGCCGGTATAGCTCAGGTTGTTGAATTCCTCCGCCTGGGTGAAGGCTTTGACATCGCCCTCGTACTTGACGGCGATGTGCTTGGGGTAAGGCGTGAGGTTGTATATGGCATTATCGGCGAACTCCGGGTCAACGGTCTGCCTGGTAATGACGAAGGTGGTCTGGTCAACTGCCTCCACTTCGACAAAAATGGTTTCCCCGTCGACCATCTCCTGCCAATCAGTCTGGTAGGGGTAGTTCAGCCAGTCGGAGAACATCAGGTTCTTCAGGGTATATACATAGTCCTCGGCGGTTACTCTGGTGCCATCACTCCACTTAAGGTCATCACGGATGGTGATGGTATAGGTGAGGCCGTCCCCGGAAGCCTCAACGGGCTTGGCTAGATGGCGCAGCACCACGTTCCAGTCGTTGTCGTAAGTGGCCAGACTGCCGATGGTATAACTGGCGTAGGAAAGCGAGGAGCCGTCACTCGCCAGAATCCAGTTCAGCGTCTCGGCGTCCCCTCCGGATACGCCTTCAATGAAGATGCCACCCGCCTCAGCTGGCTGCTGGCTGGGCGCGGGCGTTTCATTCCCACAGCCGGCAGTAAATACCAGCGTCATCAGCAGAAGAATAACCAGTCCCTTCATCACTTCCGTCCTCCTTGCTTAGCTGCGGTGGTCTTACTTCTATTAAATATTATGATTTGTATCTGGTAAGAATGCAACTGAATGAGGATAAAAGAGTCTCTTAAAGCTGAGGCGGATGGCGATGATTATTGTCCGAAATACCGGCGCTGGAAGTAAAGGGCTACGTTGACCAGGCTGATTAGCGCCGGTACTTCCACCAGAGGCCCTATTACGGCGGCAAAAGCCTGCCCCGAACCGATGCCGAAAACCGCCACGGCGACGGCAATAGCCAGTTCGAAGTTGTTGCTGGCGGCGGTAAAGGCGATGGTGGTGGTCTTGGAGTAGTCGGCGCCGATTTTTTTGCCCATATAGAAAGAGATTAAGAACATAAGCACGAAGTATATCAGCAACGGGATGGCGATGCGCACCACATCCAGCGGTAGCTGGATGATGATTTCACCCTTGAGGGAGAACATCACCACGATGGTAAACAGGAGGGCGGATAGTGTTATGGGGCTTATCCTGGGGATGAACCGGCTCTCATACCATTCCCTGCCCCTGGCTTTTATGAGGGCGAACCGGCTGATTATACCGCCGAAAAAGGGTATGCCCAGGTAGATGAATACACTCTGCGCTATCTGGCCGATGGTGATATTCACCGCTATGCCCTTAAGTCCAAACCATCCGGGCATCACCGTGATAAAGACATAGGCGTAGACGGAGTAAAAAACTATCTGAAAGACGGAGTTGAAAGCCACCAGGCCGGCGGCGTACTCGTGGTCTCCTTTAGCCAGCTCGTTCCACACGATGACCATGGCGATGCAGCGGGCTAAGCCAATCATTATCAAGCCCACCATGTAATCGGGATAGTCGCGCAGGAAGATAATAGCCAGGAAGAACATGAGCAGGGGGCCAATGAGCCAGTTCTGTATCAGGGAAAGTCCCAGCACCCGCCAGTTGCGGAAAACCCCGCCCAGTTCCTCGTACCTGACCTTGGCCAGCGGCGGGTACATCATAAGGATGAGCCCGATGGCGATGGGAATGGAGGTGGTACCAACCTGAAAGAAGGTGATGAAATCGCTTACCCGGGGGAAAAAGTAGCCCAGGCCCACCCCCAGGCCCATAGCCAGGAATATCCACAGGGTGAGGAAACGGTCTAATGTAGAAAGCCGTCTCAGTACACTATTGGGCTCGGCTTTACTCACAATCTCCCGCCAGGTTGTGGCACAGGGGAACTTCCTTCATTATATCTTCAATCTTGAGGACCAGTTCCGCCAGCCCGGGGTCAGCCAGGGCATAATAGATTTTCTGGGCTTCCTGCCTTACCACCACTATATTGCAGTCTTTCAGCGCTCTTAAGTGATGAGATACCGAAGACTGCTCTTTATCCAGAAACTCGACGATTTCCCCTACGCACCTCTCACCGCCGGCTAGCAGCTTGAGAATCCTGAGGCGAGTTGCCTCGCCGATGCATCTGAGAAATCGTGCCTGGTTATCCTCAATGGTTACATGAACATCCATTTATATGAATGATACTGCATATAATAGGCCATGTCAAATGGTCATACGTTCTGTTCCATGGATGGGCTCTACTATCCCCTTTTTGCTCTGCCCCAGCCAAAGTGCCGGGCAAGTCTTCCCTTGTCCCGTCCTTGCCCATGGGGTAGCTCCACTCCATTCTGGCTGCCCGCCTGGGCTTCCATCAGGCGCACAAAGATGGCATCGGCAATCTCTTTGTCCACGGCGAACTGGGTCTGGCGGGTTTGGAAAACGTAGGAGGGAAAGTTCTGAATGAGGGTTACCGGCGCTCCGGGCAGGATGCCCATGGCTATCAGCTTCTGGAGCTTGTCGGACTCTGAGGCGTAGATGTAGGCTACCTTGCCTCTTTGCCCCCGGGCTAGTTGAGAAAGGGGAGCCACCAGTTTTTGCACCTGGGCATTTTCCTGCTGGCAGCATCTGCCGGGCGGTATCGGCTTGCCGTGAGGGCAGACTTTGGGATGCCCCAGCAGGCTGCAAATACTCTCGTCAAGCCCCCGGTCAAGCAGGTGCTCGAATTTACAAGCCTTGTCGTGGACAAGCGCATCCCCACCGGCGCCGAGGACATCAGTCAGCAAACGCTCCGCCAGACGATGCCTCCGGAGCACGGCGCTGGCTTCGGGTCGTCCCGACTCAGTCAGCCTGACCTGATTATCTGCCAGGGAAATATAGCCAAATTTAGTTAGCTGTTCTATCGGTCTCCTGGCTTTCCCCAGTTCATTCAGGGGGACGGAGTCCTCCTTGTTCTCCACAGTGCGAATCCACAGGGTTTCCAGGATTTCTTCCGCTTGTTCCTCAGTTTCCATTCCCTTTTCGCCTCCAGGCTTTTAAGGCCTTGATTAGCTTTGGTTCCTTGACTACATCATAGCCGCAGTTAGGACACTTTACCATGTGGCAACCACCGGCCATCGGGCATCCCTGGCAGGAAGCTTCGGCATCAGCCTCCTGGAATATATTCCCGCAAAGAGGGCATTTCATAATGATACCCCCAAACCGGTCAGTAATTGATTGAGGAGGAAGCCCACCAGGAAAGCAAAAGGAAAGATGAACAGGGCAATGGCCAGGGCTGTTTTTATTCCCCTTTCCTTTATCGTCACGGCGAACTGCGCCACGCAGGGAATGAAGAGGGTGAGGGTAACCGCCGCTACCACCAGTGGTATCCCTGACAGCAGCCCCGCGCTGTGGAGGTCATATAGTCCGGCGGCTCCGAAATCTCGCCGGAAGAAACCGAAGAGAAAGGCTACGGCACTCTCCGGGGGCAGCCCGATAAATACAACCACGGGCTCAATCCAGCTGATGAGCAGCTGGAAAAGCCCTATCAACTGCCCCAGCCAGATTAAAACGCTGACCAGCACAAAGATAGGGATGACCTCGGTCAGGTACCATTGGAGGCGGCTGTAGGTTTTGACCAGCACGTTGGAGAGTTTGGGCAGTCTGAGCGGTGGCACCTCCATGAAGAAGCTGGCTCGCTCCCCAGGAATAATCTTGGATAACAGGTAGCCTACCAGTAACATAACCAGCGCCATCGTGCCGCCCCAGATTAGCAGCATTCCCACGTTGCCTGACAGTAAGCCGAAAATGACCCCCAGCTGGGCAGAGCAGGGAACCGCCAGAGCCAGTAGAAAGGTGGTGATAATCCTTTCCCGCTTGGTCTCCTGGGTTCTGGTGACAATAGTAGCCATGGTATCACAGCCGAGGCCCAGCACCATCGGTATTACCGCCCGGCCATTTAGCCCAATGACCTTGAATACCCGGTCGATGAGCATGGCCAGTCGGGGCAGGTAACCGCTATCTTCGATTATGGAGAAAACGATGAAGAAGGTGCTCACCACCGGGAGAATTATGGCTATGGCATAAGTCAGTCCCAGGGTGATTATTCCGTATTCCCCGGTAAACAGGTCCTGAAAAACCTTCACGGGAATAATGCTGGTAACCAGGCTGGTAAGCCAGGGGTTAATCCATTCTCCGAATACGGTGCTTTCGAAGAAGTCAACCAGAATACCGGCCCCGAGAACACCGACAAATTGATACAAACCCAGGTAGAGGACAGCCAGGAGGATTAAGGAGCCGAGTATGGGATTCATCATGGCGCGGCTCAGCCCTTCAGCGAATCCTCGGCTGGTACTCTGCCTTGAAGCAACCGCCGCCGATAAAATACGTCTGGCTTCCTGCTGCCGTCTCAAGGTGATG
>JAHJRU010000126.1 GCA_018830745.1 Chloroflexota bacterium | reverse complement strand
GTACTAAAACCGATACCAACGGCCGGTTCGCCTTCGACAACCTGTCGACCGAGCCCGGCTATAGCTACCAGGTAACCACCGTCTTCCAGGAGGCCGATTACTCCAGCGACTGGCTTGACTTCAGCGACGGAGAAATCAAAAAATCTATTGAGATTATTGTATATGACTCAACCACCAGCAATGAAGCCATTATATTCGCCATGACATACATCGTCATGTATCCCGGGCCGGCGGGCCTGCATGTGGAAGAGTCTTATCTGCTGGCTAACGAAAGTGACCGTACTTATATTGGCGGCACCGATATCGCCGCCAATGGGGAAAGAGCCACACTGAGGTTTACTCTGCCCAAGCAGGCCGTAGAGCCGCAATATCTGCTCGGACTCATGGAATGTTGCGTGTTTGATACCAAGGACGGCTTCATCGATACCATGCCGGTTTTACCGGGAGCCAAGAAGATAGCCTATTCGTACCTGATTGAACATGGTTCTGAGAAATATACCTTCTCCCGAATGCTGGACTACCCCATACTTAATTACGAATTGCTGATTCGAGGCGAAGGTATCGAGGTTAATAGCCAGCAGCTGGCCACCGGGGAGCCGGCAAATATCAATGGCATCCACTACCAACACTTCTCAGGTCGTAATTTTGCGGCCGGTGAAACACTGATAGCCCAGCTTTCCGGTCTGCCCAAAAGCGGCGACTATCAAGCGGTTAGATGGTCGGCTATCCTGCTGACCGTACTTATCGGCGGTTTTATCCTTATCTACCTGATGAAAAAGAGGCATGTCCAGCCAGCAGTTACTGTGGCCAGCCCTGACCAGCAAAAACACCGATTAATTATTGAGCTTGCCCAGCTGGACGACGACTTTGAAGCGGGGGGAATGACTGAGGAGGTTTACCGCCAGCAGCGCGCCATGAAGAAAGCACAGCTGGTGAGGCTAATGCAGGAAACCGAGCGATATTTAATATAAAAGTTTGACTTTTTTCTTGTAACCATACATTTTTCGTTCCCCTCCCTTTCAAAGTATGGTTGCTTCTAATGGCACTTTAGATTCGCGTATGCCTGATGGTAATTTCAATTATATCATCTATCTCCGTATTGCCATCATCTCGCCGCTACTATTCAGCACATTAGACGATGCAGTTTTTGTCGCCATCCAGTTCTATCACAGGTCCTCATGCCGATAACGCTTTAAAGACAGAAATTCGGGCTAACCCTTGAGGATTTATCGTTGTTGATATAGACTCTAGAACGGGAAGCGTAAAAGATAGCCGCCCAGACTCGCTGTGAGCAAAGGAGCCGTCACGAAGAGACCTAAAGTTTTTTACGGGTGGTATATAGTAGCTGCCAGTGCGCTACTTATGGCCTATAGTTCCGGGGCAATGTTATTCGGATTTACTGCTTTTGTAAATCCCATTGCCACCACCTTCGGCTGGAGTATTGCTCAGATATCCCTGGGGATGTCCCTTCGAGGTTTAGAGTCAGGGGCTCTTAATCCCTTCCTGGGCGTGGTAATCGACCGCTGGCCAGCCAGGAGATTGGCGTTAGCTGGTGTTTTGGCCTATGGACTGGGCCTGCTCCTTCTAAGTCGAGTCAATAATCTGGCAATGTTCTATGCAGCCTTCCTGGTAATAGGGCTGGGCAGTTCTCTGGCAATCCAGATGCTGCCCATGACAATGGTAGCCAGATGGTTCCGAAAGAACATCGGCAAAGCCAGTGGAATTCTGGCCGTGGGCACCGGCATCGGCGGCGTGTTTATTCCCCTGCTGGTAAAACTGATTGACACTTATGGCTGGCAAAATGCCTTAATCGTCCTGGCAATCGGTCTCTGGGTGGTGGGCATACCGTTATCCCTGGTTTTCCGCAATAGACCGGAAGAGCACGGCCTTCTGCCTGACGGGAGCCCGCCTGATATTGCCAACGGTTCCGATAACCCGGAAGCGCGCGATTTCAATATCGGCGTCAGGCAGGCAATCAAGATGCGGGCGTTTTGGTTCATAGGTATAACCTTGATGCTGCAAATAGCCACTATAAACGCCGTAGTAATACATTTAATGCCATACTTGGCCAGCATAGGACTGGAAAGGTCCAGTGCCAGTCAGGTGTCAATGGTTGTCGCTCTGGCAAGTATGGGGGCGCGCATACCTTTTGGATTATTATCTGACATTTTTCAGAAACGGTATGTCATGGCGCTAACCTGTGGTTTGCTCAGTGCCGGGGCATTTCTTTTCTGGCTTATCGACGGTAGCTCTTTTGTTTTAATAATTCTTTTTGCTATCACCTTCGGTTTAGGCATGGGTGGGTTTCAGCCGGTTAGAACGCCTACTATAGCCGAGTACTTTGGCATCAGGAATTTTGGGGCTATTCTGGGACTGCTCAGTGTTTTCGTGACTATCGGTATGATAGTTGCCCCACCGGCGGCGGGCTGGGTGTTTGACACGCTCGGCTATTACGACCCCGCATGGCTGATATTGAGTGTTACCGCTCTGGCAGGGGCAATTCTAATACTAATCCTGCCGCCACCTCCCGGAAGCAGCGTAAAGTGAGTTCTCCAAGGTGCCGGTCAGGACAACCCAGGCTATCGGCATTCTCGGGTTTGTTGACGCCGGGGAAATCGAACCCATATATTACAACGGCAGCCACTATCTGAAACCGGAGGAACTGGGCGCAAATCAACGTGGAACAACCAGGCTAAAGCGCCGCCTCTGTCAGTATTCAACCGTCCACTGGTAGCAGGGCTATGTAGAATACCTTGACAGAATCGGAGGGCTAATCTAATATATTTACCATAGCGCTGGAATTCTGGAGTTCGTTCCTATGAACCAGCATTCTGAAAAGACCCAGCCGTTAGGAACCAGTAATAAGCGCTAACTGTCATTACTGACGGAAGGAAAAGGAGGTAAACGAGTGGTAGAGTTATATACGGCAATTTGCATGCAGATGAACAGGACCGGCATAGACCATAGAAGGGAGATAAGGAAGGCTAATTTAGACCGATGTCTGGAACTACTGGAATATGCCGCGGCCAAGGTAAGCTACCGCGAGTATGCCCCCATCAAGTTGGCACTGTTTCCCGAGGTTTTCATGCAGGGCTGGAACGATATTGCGGCTCCCTACTCCAACATATACACCAAAGTAGCCAAAGACATGGCGATACGAATACCCGGAGAAGAAACCGACCTGCTAGCCGAGAAGGCTAAGCATTACAAGATATATATTGGGGGCACAGCCCACGAGGTAATCCCGGAGATAAGTGAGGAATATGCCTTTAACTGCGGCTTTATTATTAGCCCGGATGGGGAGGTCATATACAAACATCATAAATATTGTCCTTATCTGCCATACCGTGGACGTGACGATATCAGCCCGCATGACATATGGGATAAATACATTGAGAAGATGGATGGGAAGTACGGCCGGAAGAAGGGAGATGTGGTCAGCTGCATGTTCCCCGTCATAGAGACCGACATTGGCAAATTGGGCTATATTATCTGCAATGAGGGGTTCTATTTTGAGCACACCAGGGCACTGGCACTTCAGGGCTGCGAGGTCATGCTGCGCTCCAGCGGTATGAGCGAGCCTGAAGGTTCCCCGCCACAGGACTTATGGCAGATTACCAACCGGGCAGCAGCGGCATATAACATGATGTATGTGGTGGCATGTGCCCCCGGCGACCTTTATGTTAAAGGTAACCCCCTTAACGCCTGGCCGGGCCAGTCAATGATAGTGGACTTTCATGGCGCCCTGCTACAGCACGTGCCCTATACCGGCGAGACCGTTACCGGCACTGCCATAAACATTGAAGCTCTCAGGAAGCGGAGAATGGACCCCAGACATAACTGGCTGACACAACTGAGAACGGAACTTTACAAAGAGATGTACAGCAAACCCATGTATCCCATTAACATGTTTAGTGACCGCCTGCCCACTGACCCGGCAGAAAGATCTGACGCACAGCCAATAAAGAGATTGGTCGAGGAGGGGATTTTCCTGCCACCTTCCCAATGATGCCGTCGCTTAAATGATAAGCTGGTGGAGGCACATCTAATGAGTCTAACGGACCTGAATCTCAGCGGTAAAGTAGCCATCGTCACGGGAGGCAGTCAGGGTATTGGCAAGGCTATCAGTCTGGCTCTAGCGCGGTGCGGTACCGATGTCTGCATTGCCGACATCGACCCTGACCTCGGTAAGGAGGTCGCCACAGAGATAAAAGCCCTGGGACAGAAAAGCACCGTCCTGCCGGTCGATGTGACCGACAGCGGGCAAGTCGCCAACATGGTGGAAAAAGCCATAGAAACATACGGCCGCATCGACATCCTGGTCAACAATGCCGGTGGCGCCAGCGGGGCTAACTTTCGCCTAGGCAGAGTGCTGAGGATAAAGGAAAGAGACTGGGACGAGACCATTGCGGTGAACCTGAAGAGTGTTTTTTTAGTTACCCAGGCGGTGGCTAAGACGATGCTGGACCAGAAAAAGGGCTGTATCATAAACATTGCCTCTATTACCGGGCTATTCCCTTTTGCCGGAATGCCGGCTTATTCGGCCGCCAAGGCGGCGGTCATTAACCTCACCAAGTCACTGGCCATGGAGTTTGCCCCGCATATTCGGGTCAATGCCATTGCCCCCGGACTAATCGATACGCCCCGCACCATCAAGAACAGAACCCCTGAGCAAATGAAACACCTCCTGAGCAACATCCTCCGGGGGCGCACGGGGAAGCCGGAAGAGGTCGCTGATTTAGCCGTCTACCTGGCATCCGATGCAGCTGAATGGGTAACCGGAAGCATATTGGAGATTCACGGCGGACAGACATGGCTGGCCGAATGGGGACAACCTGATTTTAGAGACGCGCCCAAAAGCTGACAGGTTGTAAGAAACTCCGGACGAAAAATTCAGGGGTATCAGGCTCCTGAGGTTGATTAACACTTCCGGTCTGGCCTGAATAATGGCTGACCGCTCTTCCCTGCCTGAATTAATCAAAGGGAGCAACTCTTCCCAACTGAAAGAAGAAGACTACTGAGAAAG
>JAHJRU010000125.1 GCA_018830745.1 Chloroflexota bacterium | reverse complement strand
TAAACAAGATTATATGGTCTTACGGCGGGGCTGACTCCCTTCAACAGAAGCATACCAATCGCGGCTACGGAGAGCTTACCCTCTAACCGGTACCAGTAAAAGCGACCAGTGAGGCAGCTATGGACTTTTTCCAATCAATACCGGCGGCCCGGATAATATTCATCCTGGCTATCGTCAATCTATTAAGCGGCGCACTGATACTTCTGTCCTGTCGCTGTATTCCCGGATTGAAGATATCGGGTAACCTGATGAGAAATCGGGTTTACCAGAAATTCTTCCACCTCCATTGCTATATCTGGTGGGTATTCTGGCCATCGGTTCTGGTACACGCGGTTCTTGCCCTGGCTCTCATAGGCATACCGTTTTAGCCTTCTCACCATTAAATAAAGTATATCCGATATACGCCATCACAGGCGTTAACACCACAAAATAAGGAGGAAAAATGTACAACCACATCATGGTTCCGCTGGACGGCTCAGAGATGGCTGGATGTGTGCTTCCCCATGTCGAAGCTCTGGCTAAAGGGTGCGCAACAAAAAATATTACCTTTGTGCGCGTAGTTGAACGTTTAAGGGCGGTCGGGGGCGACAGTTTTATACCCGAGGATATCTGGCAACGGTATGAAGTAGAAAACAGGGCGGCTAGCGAAGAATACCTCAGCCAGGTGTCCAGCAAACTGGACCTCGGCGCGGGAAGCGTAAAAACCATGGTTATGAGCGCCGATGAAGGGCAGGTAGCGGATAGTCTGGCCGATTACGCCCAGAAGAACGGAATCGACCTTATAGTCATGGCCACTCATGGACGTTCCGGCATCAGCCGCTGGGTGATGGGCAACATAGCTGACCGGGTTCTGCGCTCAGCCTGCATACCGGTGCTGATGGTGCGCGCCCCGGGTTGCATAGCGGGTATTTAATTAAGCAAAATCCTGATACTGATCCGCTTCATCAACACTTTTATGCGGTAGCATCCGGGAAGGCTACCGCCGCAGGAAATTGATGACTAATCACCTGGCTGGCGAAACCAGTCCATATCTGCTCCAGCATGCTGATAATCCGGTCGATTGGTATCCCTGGGGTGATGAAGCCCTCAGTCGTGCCCGGGCGGAGGACAAACCGATATTGCTCAGTATCGGCTACTCCGCCTGCCACTGGTGCCACGTGATGGCACATGAGAGCTTTGAGAACCAGGAAACCGCCAGCCTGATGAACGAGCATTTCATTAATATCAAAGTGGACCGGGAAGAGCGCCCTGACCTCGATACTATTTACATGCAAGCCGTGCAGGCTATCACCGGTCGCGGCGGCTGGCCATTAACCGTGTTTTTAACTCCGGAGGCTAAGCCATTTTTTGGCGGCACGTACTTCCCCCCGGAAGACAGGTTCGGCATGGCGGGCTTTCCCCGTGTCATCCAGGCAGTGGCTGACACCTATCATAACCGCCGCCCTGAGATTGACAAGACCACCGAGGAATTGTTCGCCGCTCTGTCATCGGAAAAGGCTGCCCCATTAGCTGACGAACCGTTAACCGCAGATATTCTGCAAGAAGCCTACCTGGCGCTGCAGCAGAGCTTCGATGCCAGGAACGGCGGATTTGATGGGGCACCGAAGTTCCCCCAGCCAATGGCGCTGGAATTCCTGCTGAGATACTTCCACCGCACCCGGGATACGGCAGCTATGGACATGATAGATTCCACCCTGGAGAAGATGGCTAAGGGAGGTATCTACGACCAGATAGGCGGCGGTTTTCATCGCTACTCCACCGACGATTACTGGCTGGTGCCCCATTTTGAGAAGATGCTGTACGACAACGCCCTGCTCAGCCAGGTATACCTGCACGCCTATCTGGCCAGCGGTAAGCCGCTATTCCGCTCCATCGCCGAGGAAACGCTGGACTATGTCCTCCGCGAGATGACCGATGCCAGCGGCGGATTCTACAGCACCCAGGATGCTGACAGCGAGGGCATCGAGGGTAAGTACTTTGTCTGGACGCCCCAGGAAATCGCCGAGGTGCTGGGAGATGAGGCTGGCCAGGCAGTATGCCGTCGCTTTGGCGTCACCGCTAAAGGCAATTTTGACCACGGGAATATCCTCTACGTTGCCGATGACCAAGCCGATGCCAGCATTACTAAGGAAGCTAAGTCGTCCCTATTGAAGAAGAGGGAACAGCGTATCAAGCCGGGACGTGATGAAAAGATATTGGCTTCCTGGAACGGACTGATGCTGACCAGTATGGCGGAGGCAGCCTGCGTCCTCGACCGCCAGGACTACCTGGCTGCCGCCACCGCCAATGGCAGATTCCTTCTGGACTCAATGATGGCGGATGACCGCCTAAAGCACACCTGCAAAGACGGTCAGACCAAGATAGACGGTTACCTGGATGACTATGCTATG
>JAHJRU010000124.1 GCA_018830745.1 Chloroflexota bacterium | reverse complement strand
GAGATGGTTATTGATAGCATCAGGGTCAGCCTGATGAACTACCAGCGGGTAGTGATACTGAAGGAAAAGGATTCCGACCGCTATCTTCCCATTTGGATTGGTCCATCCGAAGCGGATGCTATTGCGGTAAAATTGCAGGGTGTGAGCGTACCCCGGCCTCTAACCCATGACCTGTTACATTCGATTATTGACGTTCTTGGGGCGACTATTGACTCCGTCATCGTTAATGATCTTAAAAACGACACTTTCTTCGCTAAGGTTATCCTGAAGGTAGATGGCGGGCAGATGGAGGTTGACTCTCGCCCGAGCGATGCTCTGGCGTTGGCGGTCAGGGCTGAGGTGCCGGTCTATGCCGAGGAGCTAGTCCTGGATAAGGCTGGTATATTGCTGGACAAAGAGACAGGTAAGCCCATCACTGATGATTTGGAAGCCACTGGCGGCAAGCGTGAGAAGCTCAGTGACGAGGAAATAAAGAGGATGTCCGCCTTCCATGACTTCATTAATACGCTTGACATGGACGACTTTGACAAGCGTAAATCGTAGGCCGGCCGGCTGACATTGTCTGGTGGTGTCAATGAAGGAAAATCTGGTTAAGAGATTGATGACTTCGACGAAATGCAATGTCTGTGGACGGCATTACCAGGCTGAGGATATCGGCATTCTCGGCCATGAGGATGAGTTGTGGTTTTTAACCGCAGCGTGTGCGGCTTGCGATGCGGAGTATCTGGTGGCGGCGGTTATCATGGAGGATAGGCAGCCGAAAGCGCTCGCTGACCTTTCCGATGTTGAAATAGTCTGGTTGGAAGATGGAGATGCGGTAACGGTGGATGACCTGGCGGATATGCGTGACTTCTTGAGAGATTTTGATGGGGACTTTGCGCGGCTCTTTGGACGCGGGAAGGCTTGAATAGCCGACAGCCTGATAATCACGTAACAAGAGCCCTGGACTTTTTAAGTTCTGGGGTTTTTTAGTGAAAAAGGGGTTGACCTGGGGGGCTTGGATTTGATAAACTGCTGACGGTATGAGCAGATGGGTTGGGGCGATGAGGCTGATAGGGGTGGGCTTCTTTATAAGCACCTCTATCATAGGTGGGGTGGTGGTTGGGCTGTGGCTCGACAGTAAATTTAATACTGAGCCACTGTTGGTAATCATAGGGTTATTACTCGGTATTGCGGTTGCGGTTTATGGTGTCTATGAGATGCTGCTACCATTGTTACAGAGGAAGCGGGACAATGGAGATGGCTAGTGGCTAAGAAAGGCTGTCTCGGTTGTTCTTTCCCCGTTTTAATTGGGGTTGTAATTCTTCTGGTTCTGGCTGTCACTGGATTTCTCGCTGGTCCGATAGGCCAGAGTGTGTTCAAAGGGCTCAATCTGCCAGACTGGATAGGTGTTCCCCGACCGCATCCGGAATTGCCGGCGGAAACGGTTTTTCATATCCTTGGTTTTCCCGTAGCCAATAGCCTCATTGCTTCCTGGTTCACTATGATTGTGCTGGTAGCTGGTAGCTGGGCTATAATGCGCCGGGTTTCGATGGTGCCGGGTCGGCTGCAGGCGGCGTTTGAGTACGTGGTTGGCGGATTGTATAGCTTCTGCCAGAGCGTGGCCGGAGAGGAGAAAGGACGCCGCTTCTTTCCGGTGGTGTCCACCATCTTCCTCTTTGTGATGTTCAATGCCTGGCTGGGCTTGCTCCCCGGTTTTGGTTCCATAACAGCGCAAAGTCACGGACACGTGATACACCTGCTGCGCCCGGCTAATACCGACATTAATACGCCTCTGGCACTGGCGCTGGTCTCCTTCGTCTTCGTGCTGTATTTCGGGCTGAAAGACCTTCGTTTTAAGTTTCTGCAACAGTATTTTAACCTGGGCCCGATGTTTAAAGCTATGGGGCAGCTGTTCACCGGCAAGGTAAAGGCTGGGATGGGCGGGCTGTTCACCGGGTTCATCATGTTCTTCGTCAGCATACTGGAACTGCTGAGCATGTTTATCCGTATTGTCAGCTTCACCTTCCGTCTCTTCGGCAATATGACGGCCGGTGAGATTTTGCTTTTAATGGTTGTCTTCCTTGTCCCCTGGGTATTTGGGGTAGTCTTTTACGGACTTGAGTTGCTGGTGGGCTTTGTGCAGGCGCTTATCTTTGCCGGCTTGACCCTGGTATTTCTGACTCTGGCGACAACTGCCCACAGTGGCGAAGGTCATTAAAACGTCGACTTTGCCTGAGGGCATAGAGATATAAAAAAACAGGAAAAGGGGGTTTGATAATGGATGCTGAAGTAATGAAGATGCTAGCGGTTGGGCTGGCTACCGGCCTGGGTATGATGGGGCCGGCTCTGGCTATCGGGCTGATTGGTTATTCGGCCCTGCAGGGGATATCCCGCAATCCGGAGGCGAGCGGCCCGTTGATGACCAACATGATTCTGGTCACCGCTTTCGCCGAGGCTATCGGTATCTACGTTCTTATTGTGGCCATTCTTCTGGTTTTTGTGGCCTAACGATGCAGGTTTAAGGAGGCTGATATGGGACAAGAAGGTATTCCCGTCTCTCTGGGAATTATTATCGGTTCAGCAATATTGGGTGGAATATTACTGGCTGGCGTAGTGGTAATGGGTATATTGCTAAGCTAGGCGTATGTGTGGGCAAGGATAATAGTTAATTGTCTTTGCCTCTTAAGTAGTTCTGAAGGGGGAGCTGATGGAGGGTATTGATGAGCTTGGCGTTAGTTTACCGACGCTGATAGCGCAGGTTATAAACTTCGGTATCCTGTTTCTTTTGTTGTACCTGGTAGCCTATCGTCCGATTATGAGAATGTTCGATGAGCGTTCCAAAAAGATAAAGGATAGTGTGGACCAGGCGGAGTATATCAAGGAACAGGTAGCCCGGACAGAGGAAGAAGCCGAGAAGAGGATTGAAACCGCCAGCAAAGAAGGGCAGGAACTGGTTGCCCGGGCGGTCAAGACGGGGGAAGAAGTGCGGCAGAAGGCGGAGGTGGGCGCAAAAGCGGAGGCTGAAGTTCTTATCCAGCGGGCGCGTAGTGATATTCAGCGGGAACGGGATGAAGCCATCGATGATGTGCGTAAGGCGTTTGCTGACCTGATGGTTCAGGCAGCGGAGAAGGTGATTGACCGGTCGCTGGATAAGGAAGCGCACCGTGAGATTATTGAAAAGGTGCTGGAAGAGAGCATCACTTTCAAGAAAAAATAAGAACCTGGTTGGTATCGAGCGATAACCATAAGCTAAACGAGTCTGGAGAGGAAAGTGGCAAAACGGGCTTATCCCAGAAGGTATGCCCAGGCAGTGTTTGAAATTGCGCTGGGCAAAAATGAATTAGATAAGTGGGCGGCTGACCTGCGTAAGATAGGCAGCCTGAGGGAAGACGCGTCACTTGTTGCCTGGCTGGAAAGCTCCAAGTTTCCCTTTGAGGATAAGACCAGGCTGCTGGCTGAGCGGCTGGTGGATGTAAACCCGATGGTGCTGAACCTGGTCTATCTGCTGGTAGCCAAGGAAAGCCTGGGCATGGTCGGTGATATTTTTGATGAGTACCAGCGGCTGGTGGACAACTATCATGGCCTGGAACATGCTGAAGTGACCACCGCTGTTCCCCTTGATGATAAAGATGAACAGCGGCTGAGTGAACGTCTGGGCACTTTGGTCGGTAAGAAAGTAGTGCTTAAGATGCAGGTTGACCCTCAATTGCTGGGAGGTATTGTAGCCAGAATCGGCGGCAAGTTGCTTGATGGCTCCACCAGAAGCCGGTTGCTGGCGCTGAAGAAAGAAATACAGGGATAGCGAGATATAAAGCGGGATAGTTGGGTGTGACCATGAATTCCGCAGGCAATAATTCCTTACCCTCCGCTAGAGGAGAGGGTGAGAAAGGGGTGAGTTAAACGAGATGACCACTAGAGGACAGGATATAGTATCGGTAATCAAACAGCAGATTGAGCAGTTCGGCACTACGGCAGCCATGGTGGACGTCGGTTCGGTGGTTGAGGTGGGTGATGGCATTGCCCGGATTCACGGGCTGGCGGCGGCCAAGAACAACGAGTTGCTTCAGTTCCCCGGCGATGTCATGGGTATTGTGCTTAACCTGGAGGAGGATAGCGTATCGGCTATCATGCTGGGGGAGTACGCCACGATAAAGGAAGGCGACGAAGTGCGGGCTACCGGTCGCATTGCCGAAGTGCCGGTTGGCGAGGCGCTTATCGGTCGCGTGGTTGACCCGCTGGGTCGCCCCATTGATGGTAAGGGGCCGGTTAAGACCACCAGCATGCGGGCGATAGAACGTGTCGCCCCCGATGTCAGTAAACGTCAATCAGTAGATACCCCGGTGCAGACCGGCATTAAAGCCATTGACAGCTTGATTCCCATTGGCCGGGGTCAGCGTGAGCTTATCATCGGTGACCGCTCCACAGGTAAGACCGCCATTGCTCTTGATGCCATAATCAATCAAAAAGGCGGCGACTTAATCTGTATCTATGTGGCCATCGGACAGAAGGCATCCAAGGTGGCGCGCATGGTAGCCACGCTGGAGGAGCATGGCGCTATGGAACATACCATCGTAGTGGCGGCTAACGCCGCTGACTCCGTAGCCCTGCAATACTTTGCTCCTTATGCCGGTTGCGCTATGGGCGAGTACTTCATGGAGCAGGGTAAGGATGCGCTGATTGTTTACGATGACCTTTCCAAGCATGCCTGGGCTTACCGGCAGCTATCCCTGCTGTTGCGGCGCCCACCGGGACGTGAGGCTTATCCCGGCGATGTATTTTATCTGCACAGCCGCCTGCTGGAACGCTCGGCCAAACTCTCGGAAGAGTTTAAGGGCGGCTCTCTAACCGCATTGCCGGTAATCGAGACCCAGGCCGGTGATGTCTCAGCCTACATCCCGACCAATGTTATCTCCATTACCGACGGACAGATTTATCTGGAGAGCGACCTTTTTAATGCCGGCATCAGGCCGGCGCTTAATATCGGTATATCGGTATCACGTGTCGGCAGTGCGGCGCAGACCAAGGCTATGAAGCAGGTGGCGGGTCGGTTGAAGATGGACCTGGCACAGTTCCGGGAACTGGCTGCCTTTGCCCAGTTTGGCACCTCCGAGCTGGATAAAGCCACCCGGGACCAACTGGACCGAGGCCAGCGAATTACCGAGGTATTGAAGCAGCTTCAGTATGTCCCTATGGCGCTGGAGAAGCAGGTGGTTATTCTCTATACCGCCATCAACGGTTATATCGATGATGTACCGGTGGATAAGGTGGTTGATTTTGAAGCTGAGCTCCATCGGTTTATGGAAGCTAATCATCCCGGCATTGGCGAGGCTATTACCAGGGAAAAGGATATCGGCGCTGATACCGGAGAGAAGCTGAAAGCAGCACTGGTTGAATTTAAAAAGAGCTTTGGGGGATAGTCACAAGGAGGTAACTTTAGAGAGTGCCTGACATACGTGCGATACGTCAACAGATACGTGGTGTACAGAACATAGCCAAAATTACCCGTGCCATGGAAATGGTGGCTGCTTCCAAGATGAAGAAAGCCCAGGAACGGGGACTGGCAGGACGCCCCTATGCCGAGCGCATTCATCAGGTTATCGCTGACCTGGCGGCGCTGCCGGAAGCGGGCAGCGCCCTGCATCCCTGCTTAGCCTGCCGGCCCATAACCAGGATGACTATCATCCATATCACTCCGGACCGCGGCTTGTGCGGCGGGTTGGTGGGTAATCTCAACCGGTCAACGGCCGGTTTTCTCCTGGAACAGGAGGTAGACGTTAATATGGTCTGTGTTGGCCGAAAGGGCGTGGACTTCATGCGGAGGTATGGCCGCAATATGCGGGCTGAGTTCACTGACCTGGGTGACAGGCCCAGTATGCTGGATACACTGCCCATATCCCGCATCGTTCTGGATGATTATATTAACGGGGTTGTAGATGTGGTTTACCTGGCTTATGCCGAGTTTGTTTCTACCGTGGTGCAGCGGCCAGTGCTGAAGGTGGTGCTGCCGGTTGAACCGGCAGCGATACCTATCCAGCAGAACGTAGATTATATTTACGAACCGGACCCGGCAGCGGTGCTGGACCAGCTCCTGCCCAGGTTTGTGGAGATGCAGGTCTATCAGGCTATTGTAGAAGCCATTGCCAGTGAGCAATCGGCTCGTATGGTGGCTATGCGTAATGCTACGGATAATGCTAATGAGCTTCTTCAGGATTTGACCCTGGTATATAATAAGGCTCGTCAGGAGTCAATTACCAAAGAGCTTCTCGATATTACCGGTGGGGTTGCCGCTCTGGAATAGGTAAGGAGGATATTATGGCCAAAGGTAAAGTGGTTCAGATAATAGGCACGGTGGTCGATGTTGAGTTTCCTCCCGATGAACTGCCGGCGCTTTTTAATGCCATTGAGATTCCGGTTGACGGAGGGAAGATAGTCCTGGAAGTTCAGGACCATATGGGCAATAACTGGGTCAGGTGCCTGTCGCTGGCGCCCACGGATGGACTGGCACGGGGAGTAGAAGTTATAGATACCGGCGCCCCGTTGCGTGTACCCGTGGGACAGGGTACGCTGGGCCGCCTGTTTGATGTCAGGGGCGTCGCCCTGGATGACCTTGGCACAGTGGAAGCTACGGAATACTGGCCTATTCATCGTCTCCCGCCGGCATTTGATGAGCAGGTGACTTCTACTCAGATGCTGGAGACCGGACTAAAGGTAGTTGACCTGATAACACCGTTTACCCGTGGTGGTAAGATTGGCGCCTATGGTGGTGCCGGTGTGGGTAAAACGGTTATCATTCAGGAGTTAATACGTAATATCGCCACCGAGCATGGCGGTTTCTCCGTCTTTACCGGCATCGGTGAGAGGTCCCGCGAGGGCAATGACCTGTGGAATGAAATGAAGGAATCCGGGGTGCTGGAGAAGACGGTGATGGTCTTTGGTCAGATGAATGAGCCGCCGGCAGTTCGCCTTCGGGTGGGACTGACCGGACTGACGATGGCCGAGTTTTTCCGTGACGTGGAGCATCGGGATGTCCTGCTGTTCATTGATAATATATATCGCTATACTCTGGCCGGTATGGAGGTATCCGCTTTATTAGGGCGAATGCCGTCGGCGGTAGGCTACCAGCCCACACTAGCAACGGAGATGGGCGACCTGCAGGAGAGGATTACAACTACTAAAAATGGCTCCATTACCTCCTTCCAGGCTATCTACGTGCCGGCTGATGACTATACTGACCCCGGTGTGGTGACCACCTTCGGGCATCTTGATGCCGTCATTGCGCTGGAAAGGTCCATTGCGGAGCAGGGGCTTTATCCGGCGGTTGACCCCCTTACCTCGACCTCCCGTATTCTCGACCCCCTGGTGGTGGGTGACGAACACTATGGCGTAGCCCGTGGCGTGCAGCGGGTGCTACAGCGCTACAAGGACCTACAGGACATCATCGCCATTTTGGGTATTGAGGAACTCAGCGAGGAAGATAAGCTGACCGTAGCTCGCGCTCGCCGGATACAGAGGTTCCTGTCACAGCCTATGTTCGTTACCGAAGTATTCACCGCTAGAGAGGGCCGGTATGTACCGATAGTTGAGACGGTGCGTGGTTTCAAGGAGATTCTGGAAGGAAAGCATGATGAACTACCGGAGCAGGCTTTCTACATGGTAGGTACCATAGATGAGGCTGTAGAGGCAGCCAAGCAACTAACGGGATAGGTGGTAAGTTAGTGACGGTTAAACTTGATGTAGTTACCGCTGAGCGGGTGGTTTTCTCCGAGGACGTGGATACGGTGGTGGCCCCCGGTATTGAGGGCCAGCTGGGCATCCTGCCGCATCATACGCCTCTGATGACCATGCTGCAGTCGGGTGAGTTGCTGATAAAGCAGGGCGGTTCAGAGTTCTGCCTGGCCATTGGCGGTGGCTTTCTTGAGGTGCGGCCCGACCGTATAATAGTACTGGCTGATTCTGCGGAAAGGGCGGACGAAATAGATATTGCCCGGGCGGAGGAAGCCAAGCGCCGGGCTGAAGAGCACCTGGTTGAGCGTAAGGGCACTGAGGTAGATGCAGCACGTGCCGAGCAGGCATTGCGGAGGGCAATGATTCGACTTAAAGCAGCTCAAAGGGTAGGCCGTAGAAGGCGAGACGGTCGACCGTAGTCGGCTCATCAGGAAGTCCTGACGACGCTGGCGGGTATTTTATCCGCCAGTTTTTTTATTCAGCTCCAGCAATCCTTCCAATGGCTCGATGACCATACGTTTCGTTTCAAGGTCAACCGATTTGACTACATCTTCAATAGCCGGGATGAGAAACTCTCCCTTATCGCCGCTGACAACATAGTTGTCGTTGCTCTTGGCGGTTATTATTTCCTTTATGTTTCCCAGCAGTTCTCCGGCGGTGGTCCATACTTCCAGTCCGATAAGCTGAAAGATGTAATATTGCCCCTCTTGCAGGGGTTGAAGCTGGCTGGGATGTATTTCTATCATTTCCCCGCGCAACCGTTCCGCATCCTGAAGGCTGTCGATGGCGGGAAGCTTGATGATCACCATGCCTTTGTACCACGTGGAAGTTTCAATGGTCGTCGGCTGGTGGTTGACATAAATGGTTGAGTTGGCGGCGAAGCGGTGAGGGAAGTCCGTGAGTACTTTTACCTTCAGCTTGCCTTTAGTACCCTGGGGAGCAACAATTTCTCCGATGGTGATGAATTCCATCTCGGACGTTTCCACCATTGTCTCTGGAGGATAATTCACTGTGCTTTCAGTTGTTTGCGGGCGAACTGGCTGAGTTCTTTTTAAAGTATTTCCAAAGTAGCCCGGGTACCCTGCTTGGCAGCTTTTACCCGGATAAGTGTGCGAATAGCCTGGGCTATTCGTCCTTGTTTGCCGATTACCCTTCCCTTATCGTCATCGGCAACTTGCAATTTGATGAGTATGCCCTCATCTTCTGTGCTCTCTTCAGTAACCACTACATCGTCAGGCGCATTTACGATTGATTTGGCGATGTATTCTACTAGGTCTCTCATGATTTCTCCTTACTTGTTTTGAACTTGTCCAGGATACCAAACTTAGTTAGCAGTCTGGTAGCGGTAGCGGTAGGTTGAGCGCCTTGACTCAGCCAGTGTAGCGCTTTTTCTTCATCGATAACCACTGTTTCCGGGTCGGTCAGTGGATTATAGTGACCGATGGTGCTGATGAATGCCCCATCGCGGGCGGCTCTAGAATCAGCCACCACCAATCGGTAACTCGGTTTTTTCTTGCTGCCCATCCGGCGTAGTCTAATCTTTACCATATTCAGTTTGCCTTTCTTTTGATATTATGCCCTAATATTCCGTGGTTGTCAATGGTGGCAGGTTGTCAAGGGATAAGAACACTCGGTATAATCACAGTATGAAGGTGGAGAGGTTGCATGATTGGCAGGTCAGCGTGGCTCAGGCGATGGACATCCAGCGTGAGCTGGCGAAACAGGTGTCCAGAGTTGGCCGGGCTATCGCCCCGCGTTATATTGCCGGCGTGGATATTTCTGCACCAAGAACAGGGGTAGCCACCGCAGCGGTGGTTGTTTTAAGCTATCCTGAACTCGAATTG
>JAHJRU010000015.1 GCA_018830745.1 Chloroflexota bacterium | reverse complement strand
CCCTCAGGGTTGAGGGCTACCTTGACAAGCGCCCTTTTGCCTATCAGATCTTCCCAGCCGGTGGCAGCTTGACGCCGCTGGGCGTGAATTACCCGGTTAACAATCAGGGCAAAGAGACCCCCCATAAAGATTGCCACCGTGGCGATAAGCCACGGGCTAACCCGAAGTAACGGCGAGCCGCCCTTGAACAGTATAATGGAGCCAAAAACCAGCGCGGTTACTCCCCCGGCGGTAAACAGACCAAAGGTAGTGGTAAACACCTCGGCGATAAAAAGGCCGAAAGCCAGGACGATGAGCAGGACGCCGGCATAGTTTACCGGCAGCATGCCCAGGGCGTAGAAAGCCATCAGGAGGCAGATAGCGCCGACAACTCCCGGGAAGATAAGCCCGGGGTTGGTGATTTCCACGAATATGCCCAGCATAGCCAGGCTCAGCAGGATATAGGCGATATTAGGGTCGGCGATGGTGTAGAGAAAGTCCTCTATGGTGCTCATATCAAAATTCACGATAGCGGCTCCCCTGGTGTTGAGTGTAACCTCTCGGCCGTCAAGCAGGGTTACCTCTATGCCGTCAAGCTGGGAAATGAGGATATCGAGGGTGGGTGCCACCATATCAATTACATTGAGTTCCAGGGCTTCCTTCTCGGAGGCGGAGACGCTTTCCCTTACCGCTTTTTCCGCCCATTCCATATTGCGCCCGTGAGACTCGGCGATGCTTCTGATGTAGGCGGCGGCGTCATTAACCACCTTTTCCTGCATCGTTTCCGATACCTGTTGCTCACCTTCGGCGCCAATGGAGACCGGGTGAGCGGCGCCAATGGAGGTATTGGGTGCCATAACCGCCACGTGAGCGGCCATGGTGATAAAGACACCGGCGGAAGCCGCCCGGGCACCCGATGGAGAGACATATACCACTACCGGAATCCGGGCGTTGACCATTTCCTTGATAATGTCGCGCATGGCGGTATCCAGGCCACCTGGAGTGTCCAGCTGGATAATGCAGGCGGTGGCATTGGCTTCCTCTGCCCGGTCGATACCGCGCTCGATGTAATCCACCAGTATCGGGTTGATAGTGCCCTCCACCTTCAGGACGTATACCGTGTTGTTAGCCGCCTGTACCTGAGTAGCGATGATGGAGCCAATAAGAAGCCCGAATAATAATATAAGGCGTATTTTTCTAAATATAATTCCCCCCCCGCACCGTTCCTATTCCAAGAAGTATATCACATTATAGCGGTTGGTGAATTGTATACCCTAATCAAATGTACCCCCATTGGCTGGCGGTTGAATGGCCAGGTGGTTTAGTGTAGAATTTACATAATTTATGGTCAAGGTTTCAGTATGAAAATCCAGAGATGTAAAGGAACCAGGGACCTTTCCCCTTCGGAGATGGTCAGGTTTCGCCGAATTGAAGACGCTTTCCGTGACTATTGCCTTGGCTGGGGCTATGAAGAAGTCAGAACGCCAACCCTGGAGTATCTGCATCTCTTCACCTCAACCGGGACGCTTACGCCCGGAATGCTGGGACGGGTATATTCCTTCCTTGACTGGGACGGCTGGAGTGGGGAGAGGGTGGTGCTGAGGCCCGACGGCACTATTCCGGTAGCCCGCTTCTATATTGACGCCCAGAAGAAGAGGGGGCAGTCCAAGCTCTTCTACGTCGCTAATGTTTTTGTTTTTGAGGAGACGGGTAAGGAGTCCAGAGAGAGGTGGCAGTGTGGGGTGGAGCTGATAGGCACTGGTTCGAATATGGCTGATGTTGAGTTAATGACCATGTCACTGGAGATATTGAGTAAATTGGGTCTCACCGGAGTAGAGGTGAAGCTCTCACATGCCGGTTTAATCCGAGCTATACTTATCAAACTGGGGCTGAGTCCTCGTGAGCAGGAGAGGATATTTGACCAGATCCTGGATGGAGATATGAAGGCACTGGCCGGTATCAAGTCGATAGGACGTGAACCCAACCGCGGTTTAATGAAGCTATTAAAGCTGAAGGGAAAATCATCCGGGTTGCTTAAAAATTTAAGGGCTACTACCGTTATGGATATCCCTGAGCTGGAGCCGGCGCTGGACGATTTCACCCGTATCGTTGAACTGGTCGAGAGCCTGGGCTATGAATACCAGATTGATGTGGCTTCCGGGAGGGGCTTTGAATATTACACCGGTGTTATTTTCCAGCTGTTTGTCGGTGGGAAGAAGGTTGGTGGGGGTGGCCGCTATGATGGACTTATTCCGGTATTGGGTGGCCCTGATATTGGGGCATCGGGTTTTGCCCTTTACGTTGACCGTCTGATGAACCTGATAGCACCTGAAGATAGTGCTGGAACCGAAGCCCGGAGAATCCTGGTCAAGGCCGAGCAATCGATGGTGAAGGAAGGTTTCGGGGTTGCCCGGGCGCTGCGAGAGGCTGGATACGTGACCGAGCTCGACCTGGGTGCCGGCGGACAGGCAGACTCCAGGTGGATACTTGAGGTTCAGGGTAAAGCCCCCCTGTTTGTATTGACTGATGTGTTGAACTCGGCGAGGTTTGAAGGACAGACGGCGAGTGACATACTGGACATTTTAACTAAGGAAACCGGCCGTGAGAATAGCTCTACCTAAGGGTCGTCTCCTGGGTGAAATTTCGGAATTGCTCCGTAGGGCGGGGTGGGGGCTAAGTGGCTACACCGCCACCGAGCGCCTATACCATCTTAAATCACGTAAATTCCCTCAACTGATGGCTAAGGTCTTCCACGAGAAGGACATCCCGGTGCAGGTTGCCGTGGGTAACTATGACCTGGGGATTTGTGGTCTGGACTGGGTGGAGGAGCTTCAAGCTAAGTATCCCAGTTCCGCTCTGGTTAAGGTAAGTAATCTTGGGTGTGGTGTGGGGCAGCTCTATATGGCGGCCAGCCAGGCGCAGGGTGTCACCACCGCCGAGGAGTTGCGGTCGCAATCGGGGGTGGTGCGGATTGCCAGTGAGTATCCTAATCTGGCGGAGTCCTTCGCCCTCGACCTCCGCCTGAGAAGATTTAGTGTCGTTCCCCTGTGGGGGGCGGCTGAGGTCTATCCTCCGGAGAGTGCGGATATGGTGCTAATCGCCGGTAGAAATGAGGAAGAGCTTGATAGCCTTGGTCTGGTGCCGGTAAGCGGTATCCTCGGTTTTAGCGCCTATTTGATAGCCAATAAGATGAGCTGGGAGACCAAGGATATGAGCGACGTGCTGGATTCTATCCAGAGGGAGGCAGCGGGCAGTCAGGCGCTTTACTCTCCGGTTGATATGACCCCAAGGATAGCTGGTAATAGCTCGGCCATTGAAGTAAAAGAAGATACCATTCGCCTGGCTTTACCGGATGGTCACCAGCAGGAACCCACGGTGGCTCTCTTAAACCGGGCCGATATTCAGGTTGAGGATTACCCCTCGGAAACAGGCAATCGCCGTCCGACTACCAACATAGCCGGGATGACCGTCAAGGTAATCAGACCTCAGGATATGCCGCTTCAGGTAGCCAACGGCAACTTCGACCTGGCTATTACCGGTCGGGACTGGCTGTTGGAGCATCTCTACCAGTTTCCCTCCAGTCCGGTGACCGAACTGCTGGCTCTCAACTTCGGCTGGGTGAGAATAGTGGCTGTAGTGAGCAAGGAGCTAACGGTGGATGGCGTGGACAGCCTGCGGCGGTATAGTGCCGAGGGCTCATCGTCGCTGCGGGTAGCTTCCGAGTATGTGAACATAGCGGACAAATATGCCCGGGATAATCACCTGGGCATGTACCGGGTTATTCCCACCTGGGGCGCCACCGAGGCTTTCTTGCCGGAGGACGCCGACCTGTTAATCGAGAACACTGAGACTGGCCGCACTCTGGCTCGGCATGGCTTGAAGATTGTCGATACGCTTTTTGAATCCACTGCCTGTCTGATTGGCCAGGCTGGCGGCAGATACAGCCCTGCCAAACGGGAGAGGATACACTCAATAATTGAAGCCCTGCGCCGTGCCGTGGAGGAGGAAAATTGAGAATCATTGAGGGTTATAAATCGGCTGTGCCGGTGCTGTCGCGGCAGGTACCCACTGACGTTTATCCGGAGGAACTGGAAAACACAGTACGGCAGATTATCGATGAAGTGCGCCAGCGCGGAGATGCGGCTCTGCGAGATTATGCCCTAAAGTTCGATGGCGTAAAGCTTGCCTCGCTGGAGGTGGGTAAACAGTCAGTGGCGGATGCTTACCGCCAGGTGAGTGCCGAGCTGGTAGCCGCCCTCCGGGTGGCTGCCGGGCGCATTCGTGTTTTTCACATGGAGCAAAAGCGCCGTATCCGCCGCCAGCGGATTAAGGGTGGTTCAGCACAAATTATGCGTCCACTGGAGCGTGTGGGACTCTATGTTCCCGGTGGCACAGCCGCTTATCCCTCGACGGTGCTGATGACGGCTATACCAGCCAAAGTGGCTGGGGT
>JAHJRU010000123.1 GCA_018830745.1 Chloroflexota bacterium | reverse complement strand
TGTAGGCAATATTGTCCCGACAGGAGAAGTAGGTGAGGTTTGCGTTTCCGGTGCCAATACGGTTAGCGGCTACTACGGCAATGAAGAATTGACCAGGCAATTGTGGCAGGACGGCTGGTTCTGCACCGGCGATGCGGGTAAGATAGACGCGGAGGGCTACGTCACCCTGCTGGGTCGCAAGCGTGATGTCATTATCCGGGGCGGTCAGAACATCTATCCCTTTGAGATTGAGGGAATCCTGATGCAGCATCCGAAGATTAAGGACTTAGCCATAGTCGGCATGCCTGACGCAGAAATGGGTGAAAGGCAGTGCGCCTATGTTGTGCCCAAAGAGGGGCAGACATTCGGACTGGAGGAAGTGGCTGACTTTCTCAAATCTCAGAAGGTAGCCACCTATAAAATACCGGAGCGACTGGAAATAATGTCTGAATTGCCGCTGGTGCCGGCGGGGAATAAAGTGGACAAAGCGCGTCTGGAGAAAGACATTGCCCACAAGCTAAAAGCGGAGCAGGACGGCTGATTCAATTGAGAGCGCTGTATCATATATTTGCCGAAACAGCTTTCCTCTTTGGGTACCTTTGAATGGCAGACTGGCTGGAATTCGGTGTAATCAGGGAGGCGTACTATGACGTTTAAGGACAACAGGACATTCATTGAGGCACTAAAAAAGACTGGCGACGTGGTCTGTATCAGCCAGGAAGTGGACTGGGACCTCGAGGCCGGGGCTATCACCCGCCGGACCAATGAGCTTTACGGGCCGGCGGCTTTTTGCGAGAAGATTAAAGACTATCCTGAGGGGCGTATTTTAGGTGGTCCCGTGGCTACATACCGCCGGGTTGCCATAGCCATGGGAATGCCCCCGGAAACTCCGATAAAGGAAATCTATGACGAATACGAACGCCGGCAGGATAATCCCGTACCTCCGGTGGTGGTTGAAGACGGACCCTGTAAAGAGAACAGGATGTTGGGGGATGAGGTTGACCTTTTTCACTTCCCCGTGCCCATGGTTCATGACGGTGATGGTGGCCGGTATATCGCTACCTGGAACTTCTCGGTAACCAGGGACATGGACAGCGACTGGGTAAACTGGGGGATGTATCGCTATATGGTTATCGACCGGAAGAACCTTACCGGGAATCCCAGTCCGGCCAGCCACCTGGCTGCCATGTTCCTGGGGAAGTATCTGCCGCAGGATATACCTTTGCCGATAGCGCTGGTTATTGGCGCTGACCCGCTTTGCAGCATGGTCGCTCAGCAGGGCTTCAAGATAGGGGAGAGCGAGGTCAACTTTGCCGGCGGGCTACATCAAGAGCCGGTGGAGCTGGTGAAATGCGAGACTAATGATCTTTATGTTCCGGCCCATGCCGAAATAGTAATAGAGGGTGAGATTCTACCCGATGAGGTTGCTTATGAGGGCCCCTTTGGCGAATATACCGGCTACCGCATTGCCGGCCATAAGAAAAGTGTGGTCTTCCGGGTGAATGCTATCACTTATCGTAGTAATCCCATTGTCACCATGTGCGTTCATGGCGTGCCCTCGGATGAGGGGCAGGTAACCGCTACTATGGGTACGGCAATCGCCCTGAGAAGGCTGCTGCGAAAGCGCGGCCTCCCTGTAAAAGATGTTTACATGCCGCCGGAGGGCGCCGGGCATCTGGCGGTGGTGAGCGTAACACAGGGCGGCGGCGAGGTTGCCAGGGCGGTGAAAGAGGCGATGACGGTGCGGCGGGCATGGTATCCCAAGATTATCGTGGTGGATGAGGACGTGGACATTTACAATCTGGGTGAGGTGGTGCATGCTTTTTCCGTCAAGTGTCATTCCTACCGTGGAGTATATACCAGCGAGGAGCCGGGCAGAGGTGGTCCGGCAACGCCCTGCTACAGCAAGGAAGAGAGGGCTCAGCAGTATGGCGCAGTGGCTATGTTTGATGCTACCTGGCCTCAGGAATGGCCGGAGGAAGAAATTCCGGTGAAATCGGCTTTCAACACCATCTATCCCGGCGAAGTCCAGGATAAGGTACTGCGAAAATGGAAAGAGTACGGGTTTTAGAGTATTGAAAGAGGGGGACTTTAATGGCAGAAAATAAATATGATGTAGTAGTTGCCGGCTCCGGTGTTGGCGGTATATGCACTGCCGCTTTATTGTCTCGTTATGGGTATAAGGTTCTCATGGCGGAAAAACGGGACCGTCTGGGAGGCCGGTACTCCACCATTGAGATGGAGGGTTTCAAGGTTCCCACTGGAGGCATGGCTTTGCCCAGCAGGGGTGGGGTCATCGCCGAAATATTTAAGGAGTGCGGGGCTGACTATAACATCCGGGAGATGGGCGCCCCTTCGCTGTGGATAGATGGCGGGTGGCACCAGTTGCCGGAGAAGGGACAGCTCAAAGCCCTGCTTACCATACTGGATGCCATTGGCGCCAACAAAGCCAAGATAGTGGGTGAGCTGGCTAAAGGGACAGCCACCGAAAAGATACTGGGGGCATTTAAAAAGGGCAAGACGGGTACGGTTGACCCGTCCAATAAGATGTCCATCAGGGACTGGTTGAAGCAATTTACCGATGATGAGAAGGTTTTCCAGGTATTTCATTCGGTCACTTCTTCCTTCACCGCGGTCAATGATTTCGAGTATCCGGTTTCCAGCTTCTTCGCCTATCTTTCCAGCGCCCAGGGTGGGCTGCACCACGTAGGTATTGCTCCCAACGGTAACGTGGAGCTTTGTAACTCGCTGGCGGATACGATGACGGCCAGGGGGAGCGATGTCTGGACGAACTCCCCGGTGGAGAAGATTCTCATTGATAACGGGAAAGTAAAAGGAGCAGTGGTCAGCAGAGAAGGTAAGCCGGTGGAGGTAGAGTGCGGATTGCTGGTCAGTGACCTGGGGCCCAGGGCAACGGTGGAGATAGCCGGACGGGATAAATTTGATGCCGATTACCTGAAGCAGGTTGATGCCCTTATGACCGCGCCCATCGTGCACACCCTGGTAGCCAGTGATAAGCCACTGGCTGATATCACCGGGATGGCGATGATAGCCGGCGCTAAGAGAATAGTCACCGGGATTGCGATGACCAATACCTGCCCCGAGTTGGCTCCTCCCGGTCAGCATCTTATGGTTTGCTGGAGCACACCGGGCTCTTCCTTGCACCATTTGGACAAGGAGGAGGAAGCCAGGCTGACCCTCGAGGATGTCAAGACCATTTTTCCCGACTTCGACCAGCACGGCAGAATCCTGTGGATGGAAGTCAGGGATATTGACCATGAGTATGTAGCTTACCGCAGCTGGATGGGCTATGATATGCCCCCGGAAACCGCCATACCCAATCTATTTCATGTCGGCGATGCGGTGAAACCATTTGGCTGGGAGGGCACGGTTGCCTGTGCCCAGGGAGCCAAGCTGATAGTTAACGAGTTGAGGAAGCGTTTTAAGCCGGCAGCTTAAGTCCTGCCTATCCTGACATCCACCACGGCTGTCTTGCCACGGCGTACCTGCTCTAAGGCGTCTTTGAGCGCTATTTTGAGGTCAGACGGGTCTTCTACGATTTGTCCGTAGCCGTGATTTGCCCGGGCAATCAGGGCGTAGTCCGGTTGGTTTATAATGTTCAGACCTACCCAGTCCCCCATCTTCTCGGAGAAATTATCCTCGCCATAAGTTAACCGGATATTTTTCCTCATGGCATTGTAACCGCCATTGTTGAATATGACGCACAGGAAGGGAGACTGGTAAATACTGGACGACCACAGTGCCGCCGTGGGGTGGCAGTAGAGGAAGGCACCGTCAGCTATCAGGCAGACCACGGTTCTATCCGGGGCAGCTAGCTTGGCGCCCACGGCTGCCCCCAGCCCCCACCCCAGGCTGGAGCCACCGCTGGGGAATAGAGTCTTCGGCTTGGTACGCTGGATGTGGCGCCCTACGAAGTAAGAAGTGGTGGCGGTCTCGTTCATGATAATGGCATTTTCATCCAGCAACTCACCCAGGGTATAGCACAGAAATTCCGGTGAAATTGGTTTCTGGTTGGCTTTACTCACCGCCGCCTCCTGCCACCCGGTTAAAAGCTGCTGATGCTCTTGTTGTAACTGCTGGAAACGCTTTTCAAATCCAGCTTTCTGCTCAGCTGTTATCTGCTGGCGGATAAGCTCGGTCAGCACCGGCATTGCTTTACTTGAATCAGCCTGGATGGATATATCCACGGGGAAGCCCCACAGCGGCATATTTTCTTTTAGCGGGTCGATGTCAATCTGGATGATTTTAGCTTCGTCCGTCGGCTTGGTTCCGCCAAGCAGGTATGGAATATCGTGGTCGATAATCAGAATGACATCCGCATTCTTTAAGTATGGATTAGGGTTGACGCCGTGGCAGAGGGGGTGTGTGGTGGGGAAGTTCATCATAACGTCAGAGGTTATCACCCGCGCGCTCAAGGTCTCGGCTAAATCAACCAGTGAAGCCACCGAGTCAGCATTTCTGCCGGAGTGCCCCGCAATTACCAGCGGTTCTTTCGCCTGTATTAGCAGTTCGGCTGCTTTCGCCAGCAGACCGGTATCTGCTTGCGGGGTTGAGGCAGGCGCATATCTGGAGCGGTCGAGAATTCGTACCTGTTCCATGCTTTCCATGAGAACCTCTCGGGGTAGACTGAGATAGACGGGCCCGCATGGTTCTGTGGCAGCAAACTGAAAGGCTCGCTGCATCACATGATGCATATTCTCGGTGAAGCGTAACTCGTATTCCCACTTGACATAACCACGCACGATTCCGGCCTGGTCAAATGTCTCCTGCCACCACATTACCGTTCGGTCGCGTCCACCGGCTTTTTCCCCCTCCAGGATAGTAGGAGAGCGGCCGGCGCGAAGTATGATGCCGATACGCCCTCGCTGGGCATTATGGAGTGCTCCGCCAACCTGCTGAGTCCCCACGTCAACGTGTACCAGGACCACCTGAGGCTTTCCCGATATCAGGAAATGTCCATGAGCCGCTGCCATAGCCACCTGCTCATGGAGACAGAGCACCACGTCCGGTGTTCGCTTTCCCTGCAGCCTGAATTTCGCCAGGGCTTCCTGAATAGGAATGGTATCGGTACCCGGATTTAAGAAGATACAATCCACATCATTGGCGTTCAATAGCTCGACGAATGCTTCTCCCCCGGTTTCTACTGGCACCCATTTCTCCATGACGCCCCCTCTCTGCGACCTTGAGCGGAAATATTCTTGAAAGTGCTTTTGAACAGTGTAACAGATTCTTGGGGTTTTTCAAATTGGACGATGCCACTTGACAGGGGTAAGACCAGCCCGCTACCATTCACAGGGATGATTGGGCTCATATAACCCGGTACCAGTCTTTAGAATGGAGGGTATTTAAGATGAAGTTTGACAGCCTGAGGGATTATATCGATGAGATTAACCGGCTGGGGGAACTCAAGATAATAGAGGGCGCTGACTGGAATCTGGAAATAGGCGCTATCACCGAGTTAGTGGCGGAGCGCCAGGGTCCGGCGCTGCTCTTTGACCGCATCAAGGATTATCCTGCCGGGTTCCGGGTGCTCACCAATGCTTTTTCCAGCGTCAGGCGCACGGCACTGGTTCATGGTCTGCCGACCGGATTAACGCCCGTTGAGACATTGAAAGCCTGGAGAGAGCGGATGGAAGGCTACCAGCCGGTGCCGCCGGTGGAGGTTAAAGATGGGCCGGTTAAGGAGAATATCCTCAAAGGGGAAGACATCGACCTTTTTAAGTTTCCCACCCCCAAGTGGCATGAACACGATGGCGGGAGATACATAGGGACCGGGTGCGCTGTTATAACCAGAGACCCCGATGATGGATGGATAAACCTGGGCTGCTACCGGGGGGTGATTCAGGACCGAAATTTAATGACCATTAAGATAAACCTGGGCAAGCACGGACGTTTGATGATGAGCAAGTACCATGCTCGTGGTGAGAGCTGTCCCGTGGCCGTAGCTGTGGGGCAGGAGCCCACACTATTCGCCGTGGCGGCTGATATGGCGATAAGGGGCGGTGTAGGCGAGTATGAATACGCCGGCTGGATGAGGGGCGCACCGGTGGAGGTAGTAAAGGGTGAGGCGACAGACCTGCCCGTCCCAGCCACAGCGGAAATAGTTATTGAGGGTGAGATACCCCCACCGCCCTTTGAGCCGCTGTCCGAGGGACCCTTCGGCGAGTGGACCGGTTATACCGCTGAGCTTACTCAGGGCGTGCATCCCACCATGAAAGTGAAGGCTATCCTGCACCGGAACGACCCCATTATACTTGGAGTGCCACCGCTGAAACCGCCCATCCCCTATGACTTCGCCATTCCCAAGAAGGCAGCCGGCGTGTGGGAACAGATAGAGAAGGCTGATATTCCCGGTATAAAGGGAGTATGGTTTCCTCCTGGATTCTCTTCGGCGGCGATACTAGCCATAGCCGTTGAACAGCAATACCCGGGCCATGCCAAGATGGCGGCGCTGGTGGGTTCCGCCTGCCGGGCTGGCACCTATGGTGGCAGAATTACCATCGTGGTGGATGATGATATCGATGTCAGCGATATCGGGGAGTTGATGTGGGCGGTAGCTACCCGCTGCAAAGCTGAAGAGGTTGATATTGTCCGGGGCCTGTGGACAGCACCCACCGACCCCAGAATGGACCCGGAGGACCGCAACAAAAACCTCATTGTAAGCTCACGAATTATTATTAACGCCTGCCGCCCCTGGGATATGCTCAAAGACTTCCCGCCGGTAAACAGGTTCAGCGATGATTACCGGAAAAAGACGCTGGATAAATGGTCTGACGTCATCACTGGTTGATTACCACAGGTGGGCAAACTTCTGCCTCGTTTTCTCCAGACTCTCCGGCTTGCTCTGCACCGAGGGAGGAAACTGCTTAATCCAGTGGTACGGCTTACAGGCCAGGACGATGGCGCATGTCTGGGCATAGGTGCCTATTCGCCTTGCCTCTGGAGACTCCCAGGCAACTCCGGATAGCCCCAGCGTTCCCCGGATAACATCGATGGCGGCTTCAGGGTCACAGCGCGTGCCCAGCGCCCAGAGAAGCTCCGAGTTGTTGAAGGGGTCTATATCGTCATCCACCACTATTATCCACCTGATACCGAAAGCAGTGGCACTGGATCCGGCGGCGAGGAGAGCTGCCCGTTTGGCGTGACCCTCATATTCCTGTTTGAGAGATATCGCTACCATAGTGTGTATTGAGGCATCCTCTACCATCCGGACCCCCCTTACGCCGGGTATCTGGGCATCAAGTTCATTCCACAGAGTGGCTGCCTTTTGCAGGTGTCCGCCCAGTGTCCAGACGCCGGGGAAACGTGAAGGTGGCGCGCCCTGTAGTATGGGGTTATTTCTATGGAGGATGGCTTTAACATGAAAGGCCGGTTCCTGAAACGGACCGTTATAGTAGCCGGGCCACTCGCCGAAGGGACCTTCGGTCAGGGTCTCGACTTCAGGAGACATGAGGTCGCCTTCCAGGACAATCTCTGCGGTAGCCGGAACAGGCAGTCCGGTGTATACCCCTTTGGTGACCTGGATGGGCTTGTTGCCCAGGCCGCCGGCATAATCATATTCTGAGATTCCCCAGGGCACACGTCGCCAGTTGGCGGCAGCGAATAACAACGGCTCTTGCCCGCAGGAAACGGCGGTGGGGCAGGGCTTCCCCTTCTCCCAGTATTTCCGGGCGATTATATAGCCATCACGGCTGGGCGCAATGCGAATGGTGCAGGTGTTCTTATCCTGTACCTCAACCCGGTAGGTGCCGACGTTGACCCAGCCCTCCTCCGGGTCCTTTATGATAACGCAGTCGGCAGTACCGATGTACCGTCCCCCGTCAAGTTCATGCCAT
>JAHJRU010000122.1 GCA_018830745.1 Chloroflexota bacterium | reverse complement strand
TCGTCCCGCCAGTAGCCCAGGTTATAGCCCCATCAGGGGTCTTTCAGCTTTAACGCCGTCAGCCCCTCGCAGGTAAATCTCAGACGTTGAGGACTGGAACCTTATCGTGTATTATGGCAGAAGCGTTCTTAATATCACCGGTTAGTCAGATAAAGCTTTCACCGATTGAAGTAATCATGATACTAGGCGACATAGTTAAACGAAATGCCAAGAGGTATCCTCAGAAAACCGCCGTCGTATTCGGCTCACAGCGCTTTACTTTTGAGGAGTTCCACCACCGGGTAAATAGCTTGGCTAATGCCTTGATAGACCTGGGGCTGGGGCCGGAAGACAGAGTGGCTATCCTTATGGATAACGGTTACCAGTACCTTGAGCTATACTTCGCCATACCGGGAGCTAAAGGGGTAGCCGTACCCGTCAACACGTCTTTGAATACCCCAGATATGCTGGCTATCCTGAACAGTGCCGAGGCAAAGATATTGATTTATGGAGATAAGTTTGCGCCACTGGTCGATACCCTGCTAAATGAACTCGATTCAGTGAAGAGCCTGATAGTGGTTGGCGACCCGGTCAGGGAAGCCAGGAGCTACGAGCAACTGGTGGCGGCTTATCCCTCCCGTGAACCAGCCGTTAAGGTAGAAGAGCAGGATTTGGCATACCTGTTTTATACCAGTGGCACCACGGGACTGCCCAAGGGCGTCATGCTCACCCATCGCGCCACCACAGAAGGCTCCCTGAACCACCTTTTCGGTGCCCGGGTGAGACATCAAGACATCGGACTGGTAGCCACGCCTCTATTCTGGGGCGGGGCTATGATTCTCACCATCCTGCCCCAGTTCTACATGGGCGGCACCATCGTGATTGCCGGGACATCTGCCCCCGAAGAAATCCTCGGTCTCATCCAGAGTGAGATGATAACCACCGGCTTCATGACCCCACCCATGATTATGACCATGATTGAGCACCCTCAACTGGTTGACTATGACACCAGCAGTCTCCGCCACGTGTGGTTTGCCGGCATGCCCATGCCGGTGGACACCCTCAAACGAGCGCTGAAAATCATGGGGAATATCTTTTTCCAGTGCTACGGTTCCACCGAGCTTCTCGCCATGACCCATCTCGTCCCCGAGGAGCAGGTAACCAAAGTCCCGCCGGATAAGGTCAGAAGGCTGGCTTCGGTGGGAAGGGAAGTGCCCAACGTGGAGGTGAGGGTAGTCAATGACGAAGGCAGGGACGTGACGCCGGGAGAGGTGGGCGAGGTTATAGGCCGGGGGGACAATATGATGAAGGGCTACTGGCGGATGCCCCTGGCAACTGAAGAGGCGTTGAAAGACGGCTTCATGCACACCGGCGACCTGGCTACCATAGACGAAGATGGTTACATATACCTGGTAGGCAGAAAGAAGGACCTGATTGTCAGCGGGGGTCAGACTATCTATGCCATAGAGGTAGAAGAGGTTATTTACCAGCACCCCGGCATAGCCGAAGCCGCCGTAATCGGGGTGCCCGACGAAGATTTAGGGGAATCGGTAAAGGCGGTGGTGGTTTTACGGACGGAGGAGGTAAGCACCGACGATATTATAGAGTTTTGTCGGCAGCGTTTGCCCGTCCATGCCGTGCCAAAATCCTGTGCTATTATTGAAGCCCTACCGAGGAATCCGGCAGGGAAAGTGCTGCGGCGAGTCCTGCGTCAACAATACCAGTCTTGAGCCCGGAGGTTAGACTTCAGCCCTCAGGCAGTATAACAGAGAATTATGACAACAATCGGGAAAACTAAATCGAATTAACCTTAATCTAGAAAGCGGGTAATACGCATGAACTGGCTCCAGGCAGCGATATTAAGCGCCGGCGTCATGGGTGCGGTAAACATCATTGACAGCCACCTCCTCTCCCGGCGAATGCCCAGTCTGCGCGCCTACCTGTTACCGGTAGGTGTCATCCACCTTATCCTCGGACTGGTATTGCTGTATATGTTCCCTCTTCCCGAAGGGATGAGTATATGGCCGCTTGCGGCGGCGGTGGGTTCAAGTGTCCTCCGGACAGTAGCCATCTCCATCATGCTCCATATCATGACCAGAGAGGATGTATCCCGGGTAATACCGGTGGTGCACACTTTCCCCATTTTTGTAGCCATATTGGCGGTGCTGCTCCTGGGCGAAAGCCTGGTCTCCCTGCAATGGTTCGCCATAGTCATCGTCGTTGGGGGAGCAGTACTGGTGTCATTGCGGCAAAGCCCCACGGGGGCTAATGTGCGGCTGGGGCGGTCATTCGGTCTACTATTTATCTCCAGCCTGCTCATAGCGGTAGCCGATGTAGCCAGCAAGTTCGCCTTGGGATACATTTCCTTCTGGAATATGTATTACATCGGGGCAATATGCATGTCCGCCGGCTTCCTGGTAATGTCACTAAGGCGCAGCGTCTTCGAGGAATTACGCTCTATGCCACAACGAAATTCCGCCCTGGCGCTGATGGTCTTTAACGAGATGCTCGCCCCTGTCGGGATAGTGCTATCCTTCTGGGCTATAGAGAGGGGCCCAGTTTCCCTGGTGTCAACCATTCTCAGCACCCGCCCTATCTTCGTCTTTATCTATGCCCTTGTGCTGGGGCGCGCTTTGCCGCTGTTTCTGGAGTGGCGCCCTACCAGAGGAACACTGGTGCTACGCCTGGTGGCTACGGCCATGATTGTTGGCGGCATAGCTATAATCCAGTTGCTTTAAACCAGCAGTCTACTTCAGCAGCCCACGGTGGCGTAACCGCTGCTCCTCCCACTCCCTGGGGTTCTCAGGAGGATGTATTATCTCAGCATCAGGGCGCAACTCCAGCCTTATAGCTTCGCCGGGACAGCCGGTGACACAGATGCCGCAGCCGATACACTTGGCCAGGTCGATAACGGCCATGTCACCTACCGAACAGGCGCCTACCTGACAACGGTCCTCACATATCCCGCAGACGGTGCAGAGGTCCTCATCCACCACGGCATAATAATTGGCCTTGGCGACAGAGTTTTCAACACCGAATTCGGTGATACCCCTCAGAATGCCGCAACAACACCCGCAGCAGTTACAGACGTAAAAAACCCCCTTGACGACATTGTTTACCGTGTGCACCAGGCCGATTTCTTCCGCCTGGTCGATTATCTTGAGTGCTTCTTCCCGCGAAATATCGTGCGGCCGTGCCGGTCCTTCCGCCGTGGTAAAATTGAGGCAAACGCTCAAGGGAAAATCGCACTTCCGTTTGTCCACCAAATCCTGCTGTTTGCGGCAGATGCAATCGCGCAGCCCGAACCGCTTCGCCTGCATCAGCAGGGCTTTAATATCGTCATAAGGCATAATAATTTCCGTTTTAATTGCCTGCTGTGCTGGAACAACCCGGTTTACCGCCGGCGAAGGGCGCATTATACCGGCTATTCCACCTTCCATGAAGTAATGCTCACACAAATGGGCCAAGTCATGGTCCATAGTCTCCCACTGCTCTTCCCAGATGCCGACTATAAACGGAGCCAGTCGGTAATTCCTCGCGCCATCCTTTTTGGCAGCCCATATAATGCCCCGCCTGGCCATTGACCTCAGCACTGTTTCCGCCTCTGCTTCTGGTTGACCTGCTCGTTCGGCGATAATATCGACGGTCTCGCTGGTGCCACTCATGTTGCCGGCGACATGTGCTTCCTCCGGCGAGAATATCTTCTTTAGTATTTGCAATTCACTGCCAGATTCAGTTTTGGGGAAAGCCCCAGGTAAAAGGTCCAATGCCCGGGCTAGCTTTTCAAAAGCATCATTCATTTCCATACTCCATAATCCTATATTTAAAACCAGAATACCCGGTTGCATAATAGGCTATTCAGGCGTGCAGTGTCAAAATTCGAATATGGATTTGATTTTCCGCTCCATTAGCGCTAAAATTGGGAACTAGTTTTGCCTTTTTAATATCCCAGCAGGAGGCACATATGGCAATTATAGATGACCTGTCCGGTATAGTGGGGGCGGAATATACCTCAGACGAT
>JAHJRU010000121.1 GCA_018830745.1 Chloroflexota bacterium | reverse complement strand
TCCTGGTTTCACCTTTGTGATAGCGAATTCAACCAGCCCATCCGCCATGCCAAAGAGGTATGCCAGTCCATCATCCGGGCCGGTCTGGGCGACAGGCTGAGGTGGTACTGTTATTGCTCACCGGTTCCCTTCGACCATGACTTAATCAGACTTATGAAGCAGGCCGGCTGTGCCGGTATCAACTTCGGGGTTGATTCCCTCTGTGATGAGCAGCTGCTCAGGCTGGGGCGAGGCCACTCTACCAGCGATATCAAACAACTGGTAAGTCTCCTCCAAGACGACGAAATAAACTATCTGTTCGACCTGCTAGTCGGTGGGCCGGGCGAGACTGAGGAAACGGTAAAGACGACCATTGAAAGGGTCAGGGAGCTTGATATTCCTCTGGCCGGAATAGCCAGCGGTGTGAGGATATACCCCGGAACTCCTCTGGGCAAAGCCATAGCCAGCGGAGCTGTCAAAGGAAGACTTTATCCTGAGACCGGGCAGCCGGACCACGAGCCTTTCTTTTACGTATCTCCTGACCTTGGTGACGATATCTCAGCTTTGATAAAGGAGCTGGTGGCAGGCGACCCACGGTTTCTGGTTCTGGTCTCACCGGAGGAGGAGAGGAGCTACAACTACGCCGACGATGAAGCGCTCTGTAATCTGATAAAAGAGGGAGCCCGGGGTGCCTACTGGGACATCATTCGACGTAGCACAGGGCGCTGATGTTACCTGTCCTCTGTTGGATAGATGGAAAAGAGCCTGGAGGATGCCGTAACTATTCTTTAGTATTAGCGGCTTTCGATTCGGATGTCAGCTCGTTAAGCTGTTGTTCCAGCTGCTTTATTCTGGCTTCCAGCTGTTTTATCTCGCTTGATTCGTTGGCGGCTGACGCGGTTACGGCTGCCTCCATAGGCAGCACCGGCTCATACGATTCCTGCCGCACGTTTATGTTTATCAGGTCCCACCGACTGTAGATGCCGCTCAAACTGACGGCATAGCGGCTTCTGTCAACTTCCTCCATATCAACATCGCCATATACGATGGTCTCCTGGTCGTAAACCGGTCCGGCTACGTATTGGCCCGCGGGATTAATTATTCCACTGCCGCCGGCAAAAGCATGGGGCACGCTGAACTGGCTGTTGCGATAGAAATTCTTAGGCAGGTCAGATTCCGGTATATATGTGGCTGCCAGCACGCCGAAAGCGCCCAGACTCAAGCAGGTTGCCCTGGTTTTGATATCCTGTGCTGTTTGCATTCCGTTATGGCCTGGCCAGAGGGAACAGTGTATCTGCACCCCCTGTATCATCCAGTAGTGAACCAGCGTGAGTTGCGAGTGCTCCCCGCAGATAGAGCCTCCGATGGTGCCTATTTCAGTCGGGAAAACAGCCCTCAGATTATCCCCGCCGTCGCCTGGCGTGTGAAAAAAGCGCTCCTGCACCGTGATGCATATCTTGCGATGCGTGCCCATTATCTCTCCTTGTGGGCTCACATACAGGATGGTGTTGTGCATTCTGTCGCGGAGTTGCTTATCGCGTTCGTTAATGCCCATGACCACGTAGGCGTTAGCCTTTTTTGCTGCGGCACACAGGGCTTCCGTCTCACGACTGGGCACCTCCACTGAGTTCCAGAGGAGCTTAGCCCACATATCGGCAAAGGCAGCCCGCTCGTTGTGGTCCATAGACCAGTAGGGAAAGCATGGCAGCCAGCCCTCCGGAAAAACAATCAGCCTGGCTCCCTGGCCGCTAGCCTCCTCGATAAGACCTATAGCCTTGTTCAGAGTGGCGTCCACGTCAAAATACTGCGGGGCGTCTCTGTATATTGGGCCAGCCTGAACTGCGGCGACCTTAAACTTAGGATAACCGTAACCGGTAGACATTATCAGCCTCCTTTTGGCGAATTTACTCAGGACAGGTTGATGAAAATACTATAGAGTGAAAATATATTTGTCAACTCTCAATCGCTGCCAGTTAGATTCTGCATTAAGATGTGGATTCCCAGACGGAAGGATGGTGCTCTTTGAACATTCTATCGGTTAAAACCGGACGCCTCAGGAACAGTAATAAAAGAGCGGCAGCCAGGTTAACTGCGGTAAAAATCATGAAAGCCAGGAAGTAGTTACCATTGGTGTCATAGACCCACCCGGCTATTAATGGTCCCGTTATGCCACCGATGGTGCTTATCCCCTGTATTATTCCGTAGATTGTGCCGAAGTTCTGACGGCCGTAGTATTCCCCCACTATGGCTGGTTTGAGCGCTAATGCACCGCCGTAACCTGGGGCGTAAGCCAGCAGAAACGGGATGATATGCCACATTTGCTTCACCTGCGCCAGGGCAAAGATTCCGAAGCCCTGAAGGAGGAAGATGATAATAAGAAGGCGCTTCTTGCTGACGAAGTCACCCAGCCATCCAAATCCCAATCGGCCTGACATGCTCGTTAGCGTGAGCAAGGTTACCGCCACAGCTGCCAGACGGGTCTCAATGCCCACCGTAACCAGGAAATTAATCAGATGCACGTAGACAGCCGCCATGGTCATCTGGAAGGCTAGCAGGCACAGGGTGAGTATCCAGAAAGAAGGCGTCAATGCGGCGTTACGTAACGAGAAATCGGCCTCAGTGTTATTCTCCGCCTCCGGGCTAGTTTGGTTTTCATTGCTATTTCCCGGCGGTTCGCCGTCGGGTAACAGCCCGTGTTCTTCCGGCTTGTGCCGTAGGATGAAAGCGAGGGATAGGTCAACCAGCCAGATAACCGGGCCCATGGCAAGGATGACCGGCCGCCATCCGTAGAGAGTTATCAGGTGGGATAGCACCGGGACAAAAAGACCGCCTAACCCGAATATGGTGGCGTAAATGCCCAGGGCTCTGCCCCTCCTTTTCACAAACCACTTGCCGATTAAAGGGGCGCCGATAGCCGTTCCGGAAGTAAAAGTAAAACCGGTGGAAATGATAATGAAGGCAGAGTAAAAAGGGACCACGGTCTCTGCCTGGCTCAGAAAGATAAACCCGGCTCCCATAAGGATAGCTCCGGATATAACCAGTTTTCTGGGGCCGAACCTGTCTAAGAGGAAGCCGGCGATAGGAGCCAGTATACCAGCCTCAAGGCGGTAGAGAGAAAAAGCACCGGAAATAAGCATCATGCCCCAGCCCAGGTCCAGGGCCACCGGGCGGACAAAAGCGCTAAAACCGTAATGAAAGGTACCCGCCCCAAAGGCGCTGATGAGGGAACAAGCCAGTAATATCCACCATCCATAGAATACCTTTCTCCGTATATCGCATAAAGACATGTGTTGATGTTACCCTCTACCTGCTGGTGTTTGTCTTTGCTTCTCTGCCTGGTTAGACCTTCGGGTTAAGCCGCCGTGCCGGAGGGGTAGTTGACATAATTATTACTGCAATGAAGGTCAGGGCGGCAAAGATAAACCATATCCCCTGGTAAGAACCCCAGGTGTCGTAGGTCCAGCCGGCCAACGGGGCACCGATGATTTGCCCCGCCATCATCAGCCCTATTATGAAGCCATGAACAGTGCCGAATTTAGCCCGGCCGAAATGCTCCTGTACCAGAGCGATTCGCATGGTGTTGTTACCTCCGTAACCGAAGCTGAAAAGTATGATGAAGATTACCAGGAACCAAATTCCCCTGCCGGGTGCCGCCCCAAAAAATAAAAGTCCGGCGGCGGCAAGGGCGAAGCCCAGAACGGCTATCCATTTTTTTTCGTATTTGTCACCCAGCCAGCCAAACCCAAGGCGGCCGCCGATGCTCACTAACGGGATAGCGGCTGCCACCTGACCGGAGATTGACCTGGCGATGCCGATGCTGCTGAGGTAAGGCATTACATGGGTAACCACCGCGGCTATGGCCATACCCAGAAACATCTGAGCTAAGGCTATGTGCCAGAAAGATTTGTTGGTTAAAGCCTGTTTTAGACTCATCTTGTCTTGCGGTATTTGAGCCGGGCCCGGAGCCTCGTCAGGAGTGGCCACGATAATGGTCTCGCCGTCAGGCAGGTAGCCATATTGTTCTGGTTTGTGACGGACCAGCAGCGATATTGGGGCGCATAATGCCCAGGCGCCGAGTCCCCAGATAACCATTGCTGTGCGCCAATCGAATATGTCAATCAGCCCGACTATCACCGGGACGAGGAGACCGCCAAGTCCGAAGCCACTTATGGTAATCCCCGCAACCAGGCTGACCCTTTGGTGAAACCAGTTGGCTACGCCGGTCATCAGCACCGTACTGCTGGAGGCACTCATGCCCAGCGATATCACAAAAAAGGCGACATAGAACATGGGTAGCGAGTTGACCCGGCTGAGCAATATCAGGCCCGAACCAGCCAGCAGAGCGCCAATAAACATCAGCCGCCTTGGTCCCCAGCGGTCCACCAGCAGCCCGACAACCGGAGCGAGAAGACCAATCTCTACGCCGCGCAGGGAAGCCGCCAGGGAAACCTGGGCATAACTCCAGTGGAATTCGTCCACTATCGGCTCAAAAATTGTGGTAAACCCGTAGAAAACACCGCCACCGATGTAAAATGAGAAAACAAAGCAGGCACCGACAATCCACCAGCCATAGAAGATTTTAGGTTGTGATTTATTCGAGGGCATCGATATCAGCTTTACTCATTCTATTGCCTGTTCAAAGCGACCAGGGAAGTTGTAGGCGGCGATTCCTTTCCTTGATGTAAGTCCTGTTTTTTCTGTCAGCTCCTATGTTGCTTGAAAGCCGCGCTTCACTTCGGAATAAGGTGCAGTCATTATAATTGAGGGCTGGTTTGATTATGTTAAAGCTTGAGCTTGGTGCTGTCAAGGTTGCCATTTTAACGCCTTCCTTGCTCGTATATATACCGACCGTAGTAGCCACCGGGACTGACCCTTTCCGAAATTACCGTTAGCGGTGCCAGAATTGCCTGGGGAGCAGGGAAAGAAGGGCTGGGAATCGGGCGCTTACCTGGTGACTAAGCGGCGTAGCCCGGGTCCTTTCATGAAAATCAGCGCCGCCAGTGATAAACCAAGGCTTACCAGCGCAATGAAGTAAAATACATCGGTTATTCCAAAAACATCCATGAAATGGCCGGCCACCGGTTGCGCCAGGCTCATGCCCTCCATGCTCAGGCCAAAATAAATACCGAATATCGTGGCTCTCAATTGCGGGGGTGTGCTATCCATCAGCCATGTCTGGATGGTCACCTGCCTCATGTACATCACAAAGCCAAAAAGAACGAAAGGGGCTATTATCAATGGAAAGGGCAATATGTTGAGCAAGTACAGGATGGGCCCGATGGCCGCCAATGCCAGGACAAGGGCATTGGCCCTCCCCCATCTATCTGACAACCATCCGCCGAACAGGCTACCGGCTATACCGCCGCCCCTGACCACACCCATGAACATGGCTGCGGCGGCCGGGGCAATGGCATGTTTATCTACCAGATAGACAGGTATAAATGCCATAGCGGAGCCGGCGATAAGCTGAGCCAGGACAGCCAGGCTGGTAACCAGGGCAATGGGGCGCAGAACCTGCCAGATGCTGGGCCGTTTTGGCGCTGGGTCTGCGGGGGAGCCATCTTTAATGGCTGCCTGTTTTACCCGCTCATGGAGGGCAAGCTCTCGCGGCCTGAATTGCTGCCATACCAGTATAACCGCCATAATGGGGAGGATACTCAGAATGATGTAGGAAAGGCGCCAGCCAAGCATGGCGGCGATAAGACCGCCGAGGATAGGACCCAGCGTAAAACCAATGCTCCCGCCCAACATATGAAGGGCGATGGCTTTTCCCCGCCGCGCCTCTTCAATAAATCCGGAAAGCATCGATGTCGCCGATGGGTGGTAGGCACCGGCAAAAATGCCCATGAAAATCAGGGTGGCTAACAAGGGGTAATATGCTGAACTCAAGCCGATGGCGATAGCAGCCAGGCTGACACCGAGGAGGCCAATAGAAGCCACTACATGCCGGCTCCATCGGTCACCGAGCCATCCACCGGGGAACTGGGAAATACCGGAGGTAATGGTGATGGCGGAGAGAAGCAGTGATGCTTGAAAGTAGTTTAGGGACAGGTCTGTTCTAATCAGCGGCAATAGCGCTGGAAGTAAACCGGTAACCAGGTCATGGCTCATGTGGGTAAAGGTAAAAAATATGGCGGTAATCCCGCCCCACTGAAGGAAAGTTTGTTTCGCCTGCCCGCGCTTAGACAACAGACGCTACCCGGCATGTGATATTTGGCGCAAACCCGCGCAGGATAATATTGCTGGTCTCAGTTAATTCCTTCTGGCGGTTACTACCATCCGGTTGGTCATACATCCGTAATCCCCTTCGTCCTGGCGGCTTATAAAATTTCCTCTACATATTATCTCAGAAAATCCGGCGGAATGCATCAAAGCTGTTATTTTTTCCGGGCGGTATAGACGGGTGCAGCAGGTTTTAACACCTATGAAGGCAGAGAGGTATCTAACATCAAGAGCTCCCTATTTCATAACAATATATGCCATATTGACGGAGGACAAAAGATACACTAGTTTATAGACGCTCCGGCGATATCACAGCTTGTCGATATCTAGCTGAAGGGGATTAGCTGTTAGTTTTGTTTATCAAGGCTCTCTAAACAGCCTGCCATATCGGGATAGAATGTAGTAGAATGTAAGAGAACTGCTCCTGGAGTAAGGGCTAATGCAACAATTGGACCCCATCGTTTCAATTGCCATTCTGCTGGCGGCCGCCCTGGTGGGTGGGACGATAGCCCATCGGTTGAAACAACCGGTTATCCTGGGCTATCTCGTTGTCGGGATAGCTGTTGGCCCACATGCCCTTGGCTTGGTTGGAGATATGGAAATTGTTGAGGCAGCCGCCACTATCGGTGTTACCCTGCTTATGTTTACCCTTGGGCTGGAAATTTCCATAGTCCAGTTGCGTGAAGTGGGCAGAATAGGCATTTTAGGTGGCTTGTTACAGATCATTATTACCATTGGCTTTGGGATAGTAGCCGGTATAGCCCTATTTCACTGGTCGCTGCAGCAGTCTGTCTTGTTTGGCCTGATTATCTCGCTGAGCAGCACCGCAGTGTGTCTGAAGGTTCTGATGGATAGGGGCGAGCTTGCCTCAGTACAGGGACGGATAATGATTGCTATCCTCATCCTGCAAGATATCAGTGTTATCTTTATGGCATTGATAATACCGCTTGTGGGTCAAGCTGCCGGGAATCTGGCTCTTACACTGATTGTATCTGTTGGTAAAGCGCTGCTTTTCATCGGGATTACAATTGTGACAGGGCGCTGGGTGCTTCCCTGGCTGTTAGGTGGGGTTGGCGGCTTCCGTTCGAGGGAGTTATTTTTACTGACTGTCCTCGTATTGTGCCTGGGTGCTGCCGTAAGCACCCAAATATTCGGGTTATCCATTGTCTTCGGGGCTTTCATTGTGGGGATGGTGCTGCGTGAGACGAAGTTTGTGCACCAGGCCCTCGCGGAGATTACACCTCTTCGGGATATTTTTATCAGCCTGTTCTTCGTATCTCTGGGCATGCTGCTTGACCCGGCTTTCCTGGCTGATAACTGGACGGCCATTTTGCTGGTTATAGCCGTTATCGTTGCCATTAAAGCTTTAGTGATTTCTGGTATTGTGCTGTTTTTTGGATATAGTATCCGGGTGGCAATGTTAACTGGTGTGGGCTTGTCTCAAATTGGTGAATTTGGCTTCATTCTGGCCAAGGCAGGTCTGGGGTTGGACATAATCTCTGACCGGTTTTATTCTCTAATTCTCGCCAGCGCTGTCGTCACCATGATGTTGACTCCGTTAGCTATCAGCCTGGTAGCACAACTGCATCATCGCCTCCTTCCAGCATGGCGCAGAAAGGGTCCCAGTATGGGCAAGCCCGAACATAAACCCGCGGGAGCATCGGTAGATGCTCCAAGACGTGTGGTGATTGCCGGGTACGGTGAGGTAGGCCAGAGCATCGCCCTTGGTCTTAAAGAAGCACATATCCCCTTTATTGTCATTGAAGACGACCCGGAGCGTGTGGCAGTGGCCAGGAGTAGCGGACACCCGCGTATATACGGGGATGCCACCAATATCAATGTGCTGTCAAAAGCTGATTTAGCCCGGGCTAGCGCTTTGGTAGTGGCTTATCCTGACCCGGCGACAGTTATGACCACCGTGAAGATGGCTCATCACCTTAATCCCATGGTAGTGATACTGGCGCGGGCTAGCCGTAAAAAGGAGGCTGAGGAGCTAAAGCGGTTAGGTGTTAAAGAGCTGGTAATCCCGGAGCGTGAGGCCGGTTACAAATTCGTCAAGAGGCTGCTCAACATCGCAGGACTGGAAAGAGAAGAAAGAAGACGCATACTGGCTATCTTACGCCATGATGCTTATCGCTAGCGTTGAGCCATTAGAACACGCTCTGGCCGATATCGTCTACGGATGATGCGATATCTGACACCATGTACTCTTGGCTTCCTTTAACTATAACATACTGGCTTAAAGACAAAAAAAAGGTCGTTTTTAGATAATGCCTGAGTCTTAGACTTCGGCAAAGGTATACCCTATACCGTCAATGTAGCTATATCTGCCACGGAACAGTGATTCCCAAGACCACATGTGGGCGTAGGTAGGACCTGTCAAATTAAGACACATCCTGACAAGCCACTATTTCCTGGGCATATCCTTTTCATCCTCTGGAACTTGCGTGTCAAGCGCCTGGAGCTCTCCAGTTTCTATGGCCACCACGTGGTATCCCCCCAATGTAGGGGGTATATGTTGAAGCAACTCATAGTTTTTTTGGACAAGGTATACATTGATGCACGGCTTCCCCTTATATTCCCCTAAGGCAATACCAATGATACCCGGTACCGCCATCAGCCTATCCCTGTGTTCCTTAAGAACCATCTCAATAGTCTTATTTACCATAAGTCACTTCGCTGCCGGTTACATTATGTCTTAACAAAATAAAGGGGGAGAGTTCTCCCTACTCTCCCCCTTAGCATCTCAATGCAAATCCTCCGTAGCAGGCTTAATTCTTATGGTTGTCCATCGATGGTTACGCGGAACGCTGCCAGTACTATGTTGATATCGTTGGCAACAGCTAATTTACCAGGGAGGTTACCGGCGAAGAGCAG
>JAHJRU010000120.1 GCA_018830745.1 Chloroflexota bacterium | reverse complement strand
TGACCATCCTGGAAAAAGGGGAGCAGCCCGGGGGCACGATGTATTATTACATTCCTCCATACCGTTTAGACCGGGAAGTCATTCTCCGGGAAGTTGAAGCCATTAAAAACTACGGCGTGGAAATCAATACCGGGGCTGACATCCGTGACCTGGATGAGCTGCTTGCCCAGGGATACGATGCTGTTTTCGTTGGCGTGGGTGCCTCACAATCGGCTAAAATCGGCCTGCCCGGTGAGGAGGCTCATGGTTTCTACCTGGCTCTTGATTTCTTAAAGCAGACCAACGAGTGCCTGCTGAGTCAGCAGGCACTTGCCGGACTGGGCGACCGCGTTCTGATTATCGGTGGGGGCAACGTGGCTATCGACTGCGCCATGTCCTCGCTTAACCTCGGAGCCGAAGAGGTAGAGATGATATGCCTGGAGGGCCCCAATGAAATGCCCGCCTGGAACCGCGAGCGAAACGAAGCCCGGGAAAAGGGAATAATCATTCACAACCGCTATATGCCAAAGGAAATCCTGGTTGAAAACGGACGGGTGGCCGGACTCAAAGCAGTTCAAATCCGCTGGAAAGAGCCGGGTAAATACGTTCCGTCCAATGCCGAGGAGATTCCCGGCACCGAGATTACCCTGAGGGCAGACACCATTATAGAAGCGGTGGGGCAAAGGGTCTCGGAGGAGGTTCGCAACCTGCTGTCCGGTGTGGAATTCGAGGGAGGACTTCTCAAGGCAGACCCGGAAACCAGGGCTACCACCCGTGAAGGCGTCTACGCCGGCGGCGATGTGGTCAGCGGTGGTGGAACCGTCGTCGGGGCGGTGGCTGACGGAGTCCAGGCCGCCCTATCCATTCGCAGCTACCTGGAAGCCAAACATCCTCAGACTAATCCACCGGAAGTGACCGGGGCTTCCAGCCTGTCGCATTGAGGGAACAAAACCAATGATAGAGAATACCATCGAAATATATTCGCAACAGACCTTCGATAAAATCCGCACGAAGTCGAATATCGGCCGATACCTGATGCGCGCCGGCGGCAATACGCGCCGACTGCCCGGCTTTCAGGACCTGGTGTTCGTGCCCAGACCGTTTCGACCGGCGGTTCGGCCCGAGGAGGTAAACACCCGGGTTAAGCTGGGAAACCACTATGCCGAACGACCTCTGGATGTATCCATGCCCATTATTATCGCCCCCATGAGCTATGGCGCCCTGTCCAAGCCAGCCAAGATTGCTCTGGCCAAAGGCTCAACCATGGCGGACACCTGCACCAGCACCGGCGAGGGCGGCATGATGCCCGAAGAGAGAGCCGCCGCCAAACAGATGATTTATCAATGCCTGCCCGGACGCTACGGGTGGAACATCCGGGACATGCTGCGGGCTGATGGTCTGGAACTGCTTATCAGCCAGGGAGCCAAGCCAGGTATGGGCGGGCACCTGATGGCGGAGAAGCTGACCGAAGAAATCGCCCGCATCCGGGGACTTCCCATGGGTATAGACCTCCGCAGTCCCAGCCGGCACCCCGATATCCTGGGCGCCGATGATTTGATAATCAAGATTGAGGAATTTCGCGAGGCTACCGACTGGAAGATACCGGTTAGTTTGAAGCTGGCTATGGGGCGTATCAAAGATGACATCCGCATTGCCGTCAACGATAAAGCTGACATGATTCAGCTTGACGGTCAGCAGGGCTCTACCGGGGCGGCACCGGATACCACCATGGAAAATCTGGGCATACCTACCATGTGCGGCCTGGCCGACGCCGTCCACTCCCTCCATGACATGAACTGGTTCGGCCAGATTGATATCGTCGTTATGGGCGGTATCCGCAATGGCGCTGATGCCGCCAAAGCCATTGCCATGGGCGCCAATGCTGTCAGCGTAGGCATGGGAGTCCTGATGGCTATGGGCTGTGTAGGCTGCTTGCAATGCTTCACCGGGAAATGCCCCAAGGGTATTGCCACCCAGGACCCAAACCTGACCAAACTGCTGGATATTGATGAAGCGGCTGAAGGTGTATATAATTACCTCACTGCCATGAACGAGGAAATCAAGGTCATCTGCGCCTCACTGGGCAAACGCGATATACGGGAGCTAAATCGTGATGACCTCCAGGCGTTAACCATTGACGTATCAGCCATGACCGGATTATCTTTAGTGGGCACCGACCGGGTATATTAAAGCCCCACCAAAGTCATCATATAATCAGAAAGGAGCTAGAATGGAGATTAACGACATCGCCCGCATAGCCAAAGAAAAGAATATCGATTTCTTCTTCGCCCAGTATGTAAACATGTACGGCGTGGCTAACGCCAAGCTGGTTCCGGCAAACCATTTAGAAGATATGTTCACCGACGGTGCCTGCTTTGCCGGATTTGCCGCCGTCGGTTTCGGTGTGGGCCCGGATGCGCCTGACCTGGCCGCCATTCCCGACCCGGACACCCTCACCATACTGCCCTGGAAGAAGAACGTTGCCCGCTTTGCCTGTAACGTCTATGAGGAGGATGGTAAAGGCGGCAGAAATCGTTCCCTCTTCTGTTCCCGCAGCATTCTCCAGCGGGTGACGGCCAAAGCCAGGGAAAAGGGATACCAGCTGAAAATAGGCATCGAGCCGGAGTTTTTCCTGGTGCAGAGGACAGCTGACGGGATAGAACCCGCCGATGAATGGGACACCCTGGCCAAGCCCTGCTACGACCTTAAGGGGCTTACCCGCCGCCTGGATTTCCTGGAGACTGCCATAAACTATGTGAACGAGATGGGCTGGGATGTCTATGCCACCGACCACGAGGACGCCAACAGCCAGTATGAGATAAACTTTGACTTCGGCGATTGCGTTGACCTGTGCGATAGATACGTCTTTTTCCGGTATATGCTGGCTACTCTGGCACAGCAGGAGGGTCTTATTGCCACCTTTATGCCCAAACCATTCGCCAACCGCACCGGCAACGGAGCCCATTTCCATATGAGCCTCTGGGACGTTAACACCGGCAAGAACCTCTTCCTGGATGAGAACGACCCTATAGGGCTTTCCCAGCTTGCCTACCACTTTATCGGCGGTTTGCTCAAACACGCCAAAGCCTACATCGCTTTCTCCGCGCCCTCGGTAAATTCCTACAAGCGGCTCATAGCCGGCGGGGCCATGGGCGGCTCCACCTGGGCTCCCGTATATGTCTCCTATGGAGGCAACAACCGCACCCAGATGATTAGGATTGCTGGGCCGGGGCGAGTGGAAGACAGGACGGTGGACTCTGCCTGCAATCCCTATCTGGCGGCCGCTGCCATGCTCACCGCCGGCATGGACGGGATTGAAAACAAGATTGACCCCGGGCCGCGCAACGATACCGATATGTATAAGTGGACCGCCGAGGACCTCAAGAAGGCTGGCATCGAGCTTCTGCCTAGCAACCTCAAGGAGGCCATGGATGAGCTGGCGAAGGATGAGGTCATCATAGAGGCTATGGGCCGCGAGTTCTGCCACTACTATATGGACTTTAAAAAGAGGGAGTGGAACGAATACCACGATACCGTCTCCCGGTGGGAGCTGGACAAGTATCTTACCCTGTTCTAAGTCCTGGGCTACTCCTTCCATTCCCGGCTCAATCGGCAGCGTAATCTTCCTGGTTGCCTGCTTCATAATCCCCATAGCAGCCAGGAAAAAGGGAACAAAGGACAAAGAATAATTGTCTCACGAAGCTGATTTTTCCTTTTTGGACCGACCGGATGTCCTGGAGATTGTCTTCCCCATGGCGTATTCCCCTCTTTATATGCTTACCGGTGTTTTCAATCCATCTCTGGCCGAGGGGATTACCCGCTTCGTCGAGGTTGAAGATGGGGTAAGAATCGGCTGTGGTTTCTGGCCGGCGGGCAGAGAGTATCCCACCATACTCTACTTTCACGGAAACGGGGAAACGGCCGGTATCCATGAGTGGATTGCCCCCTACTACAACCAGCGGAAAATGAACCTGTTCGTGGCTGATTATCGAGGTTACGGCTCAAGCGGAGGCAAGCCAACCATCACCAATATGCTTCAGGATAGCCACTCCATCTTTGAGGGTTTCAAGCAAATACTGAAGGCCGAAGGCTATGCCGGGAAATACTTCGTAATGGGGCGTTCACTGGGCAGCCTGCCCGCCCTGGAGGTTGCTTTTCGCCACCAGGATGAAATCGGCGGACTCATTATTGAAAGCGGCACGTCCAGCAGCTTCCGTCCCCTGTGGGGCTACCTGGGAAAAACCGAGCGGGACATCATCAAAGATTCCGATTTCCAGAACAAAGACAAGATTCGTTCCGTGTACCGGCCAACGCTGATTATCCACGGCAAAAATGACCAGGTTATACCTGTCCAGGAGGGCAGGGAACTCTACGAAAATTCGCCGGCTAAGGAGAAGAGGCTGCTAATAATCCCCGGTGCGGACCACAACGATGTAATGGTGGTGCATCAGGAAGAGTATTTCCAGGCCATCCAGGATTTAGTGTCCGCTCATTCCTGAAGCCAGGAGTTTACTTCAAACACACCCAGTATTCTTTGAGGTAACCCTTAACCTCTTCCACTACTTTTTCCGGTTTGCCTGGCAAGCAGCCGTGGAGTATAATTGACAGAACGAATCCCTTTACAGGTTAGCATTATGTCCCTGGTCTATTCCACAGGCAGAGCATTAGTATGGTGGCTGTTTTTCCTGTTGACCCGCCGGGAGGTCAGCGGGAGGGAGAATGTCCCGGACCAGGGCCCTCTGATAATCGTCAGCAATCATATCCACAACGCCGACCCACCTATTGTTGGCATCAGCTTCCGCCGCAGGGTAATATTTATGGCTAAAGAGGAGCTATTCCGCTCCCGAATCACTGCCTTTTTTATGCGCCGATTCGGTTCCTTCCCGGTGAACAGACAGCGATTTGGCCGGGAGGCTCTCCGCCAGGCACAGAAAGTCCTAGATGGTGGCTTAGCTTTAGCCATGTTCCCTGAAGGAAAGAGAAGCCTTAAAAATCAACTGGAGAATCCTCTGCCTGGTTCAGCACTTATCGCCTGCCGCAGCGGCGCCCCAATTATTCCCGTAGGCATCAGCGGCACGGAGCAGGTCAGGGGCATTACCTGGATATTTCGTCGTCCCAGGATGAGCGTCAACATCGGGCGCCCCTTCTACCTGACACCTGCCGGTGGTAAACTGGACAGAAAGGAGCTGGCCGAAATGGCCGATTCCATAATGCTGGAAATAGCCAAACTTCTACCCCCGGAATACCGCGGGAAGTATCAGATATGAAAATAGAGAAGGCAGAAAAGACCGGCTTTTGCTTCGGGGTCAGGCGTGCCATGGAAATCATTGAAAAGGCTGCCCGGGAGCACGGCGGGATAGAGACACTGGGACAACTGGTTCATAACCGTCAGGTACTACAAAAGCTGGCCGATATCGGGGTCAAGGTAGTTGAGGCCGCGGAAGACATACAGGGCGATACCGTAGCCATCAGTGCCCACGGTATAAGTCCGGAGTTGGAAGCGGAACTGCAAAAACAGCACATCGGCCTGGTTGACACCACCTGCCCCTACGTTCACCGTGCCCAGCAGGTTGCCCGGAGGTTAAACGAGGCGGGCTTTTTTGTGGTCGTCTATGGTGAAGCTGACCACCCCGAGGTTAAAGGTATTCTTGGCTGGACCAAAGGTAAGGGGGTAGCCACTCTCTCTGAGAATCCCGTTGCCAGCCTTGACCCCCTGCCCCGCTGGATAGGAGTCCTGTCCCAGACCACCCGCATCCCGGCACACTACACCGAATTCATCAAGACCCTTATTGACGCTGCCTTCACTAAAGATTCCGAAATACGCATCTTTGATACCATCTGCCATGACATCAGAGACCGACAGGAAGCCGCCCTCAAATCGGCCAGAACGGTGGACTTGATGTTCGTCGTCGGCGGGCGGAACAGCGCCAATACCAATCACCTGGCCCGCCTTTGTTCTGAAATTACGGAGACCCGTCTGATTGAGACCGCCGAGGAAATCAAGCCCGAGTGGCTGAAAGGCCACCAGCGCATAGGCGTAACCGGTGGAGCCTCCACCGACGAGCAAACCATAAACGAGGTCATAGCCAAACTGGAAGCCCTGACCTGAGCCTGGAGTAACTCACAGATGGCTCTTAACGCTAACCTAGGCGCTCCAAATTGCCAGACAGGTAACGGTGCGGCTGATGCCGTTGATGGGATGTATTTTCCCGGTAACCAGGTCGCCAATATCGTTAAGGGTCTCTCCTTCAGCGATAACGATAATATCATAGGGACCGGTCACCGCATCAACTGATTTCACCCCTTCCAGTTTCTCCAGAGCAACTGCTACTTCCTTGGCTCGACCCACAGCTGTTTCAATTAGCACAAAAGCCTTCGCTGCCATTTTCTTCACCTCCCTTTTTATCGATTAGCTCACTACCCCTTCCTGACGGAGTTCGTTTATATTACTTTTATTATACCCCAACTCGGTTAATACTTCTTCGGTGTGTTCACCGAGCACCGGAGCAAGACTCCTGATTTCGCCCGGTGTATCAGATAGCTTTATAGGCAGTCCAACCTGCTTAACCTTACCTTCCGTGGGGTGCTCCACCTCGATAACCATCTGCCGGTGAAGCACCTGGGGGTCGGCAAAGACCTCATCCATGGAATAAACCTTGCCTACCGGCACATCCTTCTGGCTCAGGAACTCAAACCACTCATCCCTGGTCCTGGTAAGAAAGACCTGTCTCAGAGAAGAGAAAACTTCCTGCCACTGGTTGCCCTCCGGCGGATAGACAAAGTGGTCAACCTTAAATTGAACCGGAATGAACTCCTCCTTGCCTATTGCCCGGCAGAACTTCTCCCACAGCCATGGTTCCAGACAACCAATGGTTACATACCCGCCATCCTTGGCCTGGTAGACATTATAGTACGGGTAACCGCCATTGGGCCAGATGGACTGCCGCTGGGGTACGACCTTATGGTAGAAATGGTTTACGGTAACGGCACAGTTGAGATAGATGGCGCTATCAGTTAATGAGATATCTATGTACTGGCCTTTACCGGTCTTATCCCTGACGATGAGCGCACCCAGGATGCCAATTGCGGCATTGGCTCCACCCCCGCCATAGTCAGCCATCAGGTTTAATGGAATAGACGGCGGGCGGTCAGCCTCGCCAACCAGGGAAAGTGCACCACCCATGGAGATATAGTTGATATCGTGGCCGGAGAGACCGCTATAGGGGCCGTCCTGCCCATAGCCGGTAATGGAGCAGTAGATAATCCCGGGATTTATCTTGCTGATGGCTTCATAGTCTATACCCAGGCGTTGGACTACCCCCGGCCTGAACCCCTCGACAATAATATCAGCCTTCTTCGCCAGCTGGTGAAAAATACGGCGTCCCGCATCTGCCCTCAGATTTAGTGCCACGCTCCTTTTGTTGCGGTGAAGACACTGGTATGCCGCCTCCCTCTTCCCTTCATCTCCCACAGGCGAATGAAAGGAGCCTGCCTGGCGGTCACCTACCGCCAGGGGAGCTTCAATCTTGATTACCTCAGCCCCCAAATCACCCAGAATCATGGTGCAATAAGGTCCCGGGCCCGCTCGGGTGAGGTCCAGTATCTTGACACTTTCCAGCGCAAGCATTATCCTATCTCCAGGTAAATAATAGTATTGGGATGGGTCGACGGTATTAGCCGATTAAACCATAGCATATATTGAAGGAATTTCATTATATTTCACTCACGTCTAAGCTGTCAACCAACCAATTTTTACCAGCATTTCTTGACCGAGTTGACCAAACAGGATAAATGAGTTACACTAAAAATACTATGAGGTATTGTAGCACCACACGGTCTTATTGGCTCAGCCCCGGGCGCTGAAGCAGACCATGTTGGACTAATCCACTGCCTCTATCATTCCTTTCAACCAACCTTAGACACTGACACCTAATTATCAGGATACAGGGTAATAATAAGAAAGAACCGAACATAAGTTTGGAGGTGGAGAGGAGGAAAAGGTGAAAGTTGATTTAAAAGAGCTGCGTTCCCGTCTGGAGGACGAGCAAAAGCACCTGCAGGAAGAACTAGAACAATTAGTGGCTAACGCCCACCCTACCGATGAGAGGCGTGAGGGTAGTCCTTTTGGCAAGCGAGAGGAGGAAGCTACCGAGACCTCAGAGCTGGAAAAGCGTTTAGCCCTGGAGCACCGTACGCGAGACCAGATCTCCAAAGTGGAACGCGCGCTACAGAAGTTCGACGAGGGAACCTATGGGAAATGTGATAAGTGCGGTCAACCCATAGCCCCGGAACGTCTTGAAGCACTTCCTCAGGCAAGTCTTTGTCTTGAATGTAAGGCTAAGGAGTCTAAAAAGGCAGAACATCACTAGCGTGAGGATAAAATTCTCTCTTTTTCTCACCGCACTCTTAGTTGCCGCCGCCGACCAGCTCACCAAGGAATGGATCAGGTCTAACCTGGCTACCGGACAAGCAATACCTGAGAGTGGACTTTTCCAGATAACCCATGTGCATAATACCGGAGCTGCCTTTGGCTTACTGTCCGACCAGTCATCTCTCCTGGCTATGGTGGCGGCCATAGGCGTGGTCCTCCTCTTAATCTATGCCCTTTTTCTTCATCACCGCCTTCCTTTCCTGAATAATAGACCTGCCAGTTTAGCCCTGGGTCTAATTCTGGGCGGCACCATCGGCAACCTCTTTGACCGGCTGCTCCGGGGCTATGTTACCGACTTTATCAGCGTCGGCATCTGGCCGGATTTCAACATCGCTGATTCAGCCATTACCATCGGGGCTATTATTCTGGCTTACTCCCTCCTGCAAAATGTCAGGGCAGAAGAGTAGTGGTATGGACGAAGTACATAGCTTCGTATGTGATGAGGGCGGTATTCGTCTGGACAGGTATGCCAGCCAGAAGTGCCCGGAACTCTCCCGAACCTACATACAAAAGCTAATCGGCGGGGGATACATCCGGGTTAATGAACACGCCGCCAAGCCGGCGCTTAAACTCAATGCGGGTGACCGGGTAACGGTAAGCATACCTCCAACTCCCCCCAGTTCCCTGTTGCCGGAAGACATCCCGCTGACTATCCTCTATGAAGATGAAGACCTCTTAGCCATCGATAAACCGCCGGGGCTGACCGTTCACCCGGCACCGGGGCACCCCAGCCACACCGTGGTCAATGCCATCCTGGCGCACTTTCCCCACCTGACGGACATCGGCGACTCGCTGCGACCGGGCATTGTGCACCGCCTGGACAAGGACACCTCCGGAGTGATGCTGGTAGCCAAGAACAGCCGGGCCCAGACCAGGCTGATGGAGCAATTCAGAGCCCACTCGGTGCTCAAGGTCTATCTGGTTCTGGTCAAGGGGCACCTGACGCCGGACACCGGCATCATCGAAGCGTCCATCGGGCGCGACCCCGCCAACCGCCAGCGTATGGCAGTGGTCAGCCAGGGCCGGGAAGCCCGCACCGAATACCAGGTGATTAAATATCTGGGCAACCATACCCTGCTTGAAGTAAAGCCGGAGACGGGCCGCACGCACCAGATACGGGTCCATTTTGCCGCCATCGGCTACCCGGTGGTAGCCGACCCGGTTTACGGTGTGAAGTCGGCTCACCTTTCACGGCAGTTCATGCACGCCTGCCGCATTGGCTTCAAACAACCCTCCACCGGCGAATATATAGAGCTTGAGTCTGAACTCCCGGCCGACCTGGCACAGGCGCTGGAGAGCCTCGCCTAGCATAAAGATGCACTTCATTGAGAAGCTCTTTATCCGCAGTCCACTGCGGGTCTATTTTCAGCGTAAGTTCGAGGCGCCGATGGTGCTGTCAAACCTGAATGTCAGTAAAGACAGCATATGTCTGGAAATCGGCTGCGGCGGTGGCGCCGGAGCCCTCCTGATTAACCAGCACCTTGATTGCCAGCGCGTAATCGGCGTGGATATTGACCCCGACATGATAAAGGCCGCCCGGAGATATATCTCCCGCCCGCCCCGGTGGGCCAGGAACGTAAGAACCGATAATATCGAGTTTGTTTGCCAGGACGCGGCGGAGTTGCCCTTTCCTGACGCTCATTTCGATGCCGCCTTTTTATTCGGCGTGCTGGACCACATAAAGGACTGGCAGGCGGTAATCGCCGAGGTGTTCCGCGTGCTCAAGCCCGGAGGAGTATTCTCCTTCGAGGAATTCCTGCTGTCCACCTCCGCTGAAAACCGCCTGGGGCATGTCTCCATCCGGGAGGCGGAACTGAGGGAAGCCCTGACCGGCCAGGGGTTTTCCATCCGGAGCTTCCAGGTGATGAAGTACATACCGCGGTGCTTTGTCCGCGCCGTGAAAGGTGTATAATAGCGTAGGATTGGGGAAAGCAGAAAGGCTTTAAATGACTAAACCCATCAGAGTGCGCTATGCCCCCAGCCCCACCGGCTTCCCCCACGTGGGCAATATCCGC
>JAHJRU010000119.1 GCA_018830745.1 Chloroflexota bacterium | reverse complement strand
GGGAAATACAGCGGAACTGGTGGAGAACATCATGCTGGGGGCAATGGTGGTTGGCTCCGGCGTGGACTACTTTGAGCGTAAAACAAATAAGGCGGCTGTCATCAGGGGCGAGCGTCCCGATATGCAGCTGGCTGCTTTGGAGACGTCGACACGGTGTCTGGTGAGCACCGGCGCGGCTGACCCCAGTGAGGTTGTCATGCACCGCGCCGAGGAGAAAGAAGTCCCCGTAATTATAGCCCGAGAAAGCACCGGCGCTGTGGTGGAAGCTATCGAAGCCGCAATGAGCCAGGCGAGGTTTCGCCAGAAGAAGAAGCTGCCCATCATCACCGGAATGATAAAGGAAGCCCTCGATGTCAAAGCATTATCCCAAGGATTGGGACTGGCTGGTTAGATAGGGTTTGGCCATCCACCGTAATTGACCCCTCTCAATTGCCGGGAGGGGGTAATTTTATGCGCTTTGTCTTTTATGGAGTTGGCACAGCCGTGTTTCTTTGAACTCACCTGCCCAAAAGGGGTATAATAAGGCTGATGGATATTCTGGACGGGCTTAATGCGGCACAACGGGAAGCTGTAGAAGCAATCAGTGGCCCGGTGTTGATTTTGGCCGGTCCGGGCAGTGGCAAAACCAGAGTCATTACCCATCGCATCGCCTACCTGGTCAAAGTATGCGGTGTCAGTCCTCACCGTATCATGGCCGTTACCTTCACCAACAAGGCGGCCCGGGAGATGGAGGAGAGGCTAAACCAGTTAATTCCCGGTTCGGCCGGGGCCTTGACGCTGGGCACCTTTCATGCCATTTGCGCCCGTATCCTGCGCCGCGACGGCAAGGCCATAGGTATTGACCCACGTTTTGTCATCTATGATGCTGACGACCAGATCAGCCTCATTAAGCGCAGTATGCAGGAGATTGGGCTTGACCCCAAGCAGTATGCCCCCCGGGGGATAGCTTCAGCCATCGGCGCTGCCAAGAGCCGCACCACCACTCCTGATGCCTATATTCAACAGGGCCATAGCTATTTTGAGGAGGTTGTCGGGCGCGTCTATGAGCGCTATCAGAAAATAATGGCGGATAGCAGCGCCCTGGATTTCGATGACCTGCTAATGAAGGCGGTTCAGCTGTTCAGAAGCAGTCCCGAGGTTCTTTCACAATACCAGAATAGATACCAGCATCTGCTGGTGGACGAGTTTCAGGATACCAATGTAGTTCAATATGAACTGGTGAAGCTGTTGGCCGGGGAGTACCATAATGTTTGCGTGGTCGGCGACCCCGACCAGTCCATTTACTCGTGGCGGTTTGCCGATTTGCGCAACATTCTCAGCTTTGAAAAGGACTATCCTGAGGCGAAGCTGGTCCTTCTGGAGCAGAATTATCGCTCTACCCAGAAAATCCTGGAAACGGCGTCTTTAATCATTGAGTCCAATCAACGGCGCAAACCCAAGGAACTGTGGACCGAAAACGAGCTGGGCGAGCCAATTTCGGTGATTGAGACCTATACGGAGCAGGAGGAAGCTCAGTTTGTCGTCAACGAGGTAGAGCGACTGGTCGAGCAGGGGCAGGCCAGCATGGGTGATTGTGCCGTGATGTACCGCACCAATGCCCAATCCCGAGCACTGGAGGAAGCCTTTGTGCGCTACGGCACGCCGTATAAGCTGGTGGCGGGTACCCGCTTCTATGAAAGGCGGGAGGTAAGGGACATAATCGCCTATTTACGGCTTATTCAGAACCCTTACGATAGTGTCAGCCTGATGCGGGTAGTCAATGTACCCGGACGCGGTATTGGTCAGCAGACCCTGGCTAAATTGTCCAGCTGGGCCAGGTCGCTGGGGATTTCGGAGTATCAAGCTCTCCAGTTGCTGGCTGAGGAAGATGGCCAAAAGGAGCATCAGCATCCGTTCAGTCCCCATATAGCCAAGACGCTGACTGGTTTCGTCGCTTTAATGCAAGAACTGCTCGCCTTAAGTCAGGAGCGGGACCTGGTTGATTTATTGGATTTGGTGGTTCGGCGTACGGGATATAAGGAACATATTCTGTCGGAGACGGGTGGAGAGGACCGCTGGGAGAACATTCTCGAACTGCGCACGGTGGCTCAGCAGTACCGCGATTTAGAACCTCCGGAGGGGCTGGCGGCTTTCCTGGAGGGAGTGGCTCTGGTATCTGATGTGGACGGATTCGATGAGAATATCCCCGGGGTTACCCTGATTACCCTGCATCAAGCCAAGGGTCTGGAATTCCCCGTAGTATTTATCGTAGGTATGGAAGAGGGGGTTCTGCCTCACTTCAAGTCCTTTGATGACCCCGACCGGATGGAAGAGGAGAGGCGGCTATGTTACGTGGGAGTAACCCGTGCCAGGCAGAAGGTGTATCTGGTTCGTGCCTTCCGGCGTGCGCTGATGGGTGGCAGCACCGTAAATGGGCCCTCTCGCTTCTTAAGCGACATACCAGCTCACCTGGTAGCTGGCGGTGGATTGGAATGGGGGGAAGATAGCCGGATGGCAACGGCGGTGTCTTCCAGCAACGTGGATGTAGCGCCCAGCCAGCCAGTTGACGAGTTGAATACGGGCGACCATGTTCGCCATGTCCAGTTTGGCAAGGGGGTGGTGGTGAGCAGTCGGCAGGTGAAGGACGATATTGAGGTAGTGGTGGCGTTTAATGGGGCGGTAAAGAAGCTTTCTCAAGCCTTTGCCCGACTTGAAAAAGTAGCTAACCCTTGACAACTTACACGGAAACGTGTATTGTTAGGTTGATATGACCATCAAGGTCTTAGACCCCAGAACAGTTTCCCAGATTGCCGCCGGCGAGGTGGTGGAG
>JAHJRU010000118.1 GCA_018830745.1 Chloroflexota bacterium | reverse complement strand
CATCTTATCATCGTCCAGTGGTATCCATCTACTATCTATCCTCTGGAATAGCTCAATCACGTAAGAGGTGGCCTCCGTATACGGGGCAATCACCACATCAGTGGTCTTTTCTGCTAAGGCGGTGATCCTGTCCGCGGTGCCCGGCTGTGGTTGGATTATCACATCGTCAGTAGTCATGCCGTAGGCATCAAGTATGCCCTTGGTAGCATTAAGCGCGAGGGCGGTGCTAGGATTGTCAGCCATCAGCCTCTTGCCGCGCCAGTCTTCAACTGTTTTTATGCCGGAGTCATCCCTTACGATACCCGTCATCAAGAAGTGGTGTTCATTAAACAGCGCAGTGATGCTGATAGGACCGGTTTCCTTATATTCGCCCAGCCCTCTTGGGGCATCATAGGCGTCGTAAGTGACAATGCTGCTGAAGTCAATTTCCCCCTTGTGGAGAGCGATCAGGTTGGCAGCGCCGCCACCGATTGGCTCAGCCCCAGCTGTTACCTTGGTGTACTTTTCAATCATGCGGGCCATAGCCGCACCCATAACGGTATATGTAGCACCGGTAGCTGAGCCACCAAAAGTCACGGCGTCAGGCCATGGCGCTTCCGGTGCCGGTGCCGGCTTCGGTGCTGGGGCTGGCGCCGGTGCGGGGGCGGGAGCAGCACATGCCGGCAGGAGGGTCATCAGTAGAGCAACTGCCAGTAAGATTAAAACTCCGTATTTCGTATATCTTTTCATATATTAGTCTCCCTTCAATCGTTGTTTTTTTGATTGAGCACTAAATCAGGTCATAGGTTCCCTCCTTCGACATTCTTTCTTTATTGCGCTCCGTATTCAAACACAACCTGTGGTATTCCCCGGTCACGTCACTCAAAGCTGAGTTCAGTTCGTTTTATTATCTCTTCCTGGACTACGGGGTCCAGCTGGATAAAGAAGGCGCTGAATCCCGCCACCCTTACTATCAGGTCCCGGTGATTTTCGGGGTGAAGCTGAGCATCCTTTAGGGTTTCCGCACTCACCACGTTGAACTGGATGTGGTGCCCCCCCATCTCCGCGTAAGTTTTTGTCAAAGCCGTTAAGTTGCGCAATCCACTGGTATTTTTCAAGGCTGTCGGATGAAACTTCATGTTGAGCAGAGTAGCCGCATAGCGACTGGTATCAACAGCCCGGCTGGCTGAATTTATAAGAGCGGTGGGTCCATTAGTATCCGTACCCGGCATAGCTGAAACCGAGCCATCGGTCAGGGGCAATCCAGCCTTCCTGCCGCTGGGCATGGCACCCATAGCAGCCCCAAAAGGAAAGTGTCTAACAACGGAAAAGGCTGTAGGTTTGGTGTGCCGTCCCAGATGACATTCTCCCGCCATCTCTTCATGCTTCTGCCAGAAAATGTCATACCACTCTCTGGCTATATTATCCGCGTATTCAACGTCGTTTCCGTATTTTGGGGCGTTCAAAAGCCACTGGTGGATTTCCTCATGTCCCTGAAAATCTACGTTGAGGGCTTCCAGGAGTTCTTTCATGGTAATGCGCTTGTCTTCGAAAACCAGCTTCTTAACTGCAGCCAGAGAATTAGCCAGGTCAATGACGCCGACAGCATTGCAGCCATCCATGCTATACCTTGCCCCCCCCTCGCCCATTTCTTTGCCGTTCTTAATACAATCATCCACCAGTGATGAAGCGAAAGGTAGCGGGGTAACCTCCGCCTCTATGGCGTTGCTGGTAAATTGAAAATCGAAGAAAGGGCCGGCAAAGTACTCAAACTGTTTAATCACCGCTTCATGGAGTTCCTCGTAGGATTGGAAGGATTCTGCCTTCCCGGTCTTGGGTCCAAACTGCTTTCCGGACAGCGGGTCCAGCCCGTTATTCAATGCCAGCTCCAATGGCTTAGCCATATTTATGGGGCCTCCCCACATTGTGTTGCAAGCGTGAGATACTCCAAGCTCTACGCACCCGATTATGCAGCTATTACGGGCGTCCTCCAATGAAGTACCATGAGCAAGCAGACGCTCAATATTGAGTTCATTATTAAAAAAAGCTGGCATCCCAATACCGGTTCTAACGACTTCCGCCGCCTTAAGTAAAAGTGCTTCAGGAATCTTGCTATGGTACAGCAAAGAGAGGGTAGGCTGTATCATTCTCACCCGTTTTTGAGCTTCCAGGAGAAGGAAATCAAGGTCATTAGTAGCGTCCCTGCCGTCAGGCGTTAGTCCGCCAATAGAAAGATTTTGAAACTTATTTCCCATTGCTTGCTGGAATCTCTTCTGAAATTCAAACTGAGCACCGACCTCGGTAAGCTTGATGAAGAGTAACTCCAGAAGTTCCAGAGCGCCTTCCTCATCTATCCTGCCTGCTTCTTTATCCCTTCGGTAGAAGGGAAACGTATAGAGAGCAAATCTGCCGGGGCCATAGCCGCTGCCGTTACGCTCGTGCAGGCAACCAAGATGAGTAAACCAGAAGGACTGTATAGCTTCGTGAAAGCTCCTGGCGGGCTTGGCCGGGACCTGCGAACAGACCTCAGCTATGCTCTCCAGTTCCTTTTTCCTCGCAGCATCAGGCTCAGTTGCCGCCATTTTCCTGGCCAGGTCAGCATATCTTCTGGCAAAGGCAATAACTGCTTTATTGGCAATTATTACGGCATCCAGAAAATACCTCTTGTTCAAAGCCTCCCGATTTGACATAGGCAGGTTTTTGAGCTCGGCCTCTGCCTCGGCGATTATCCCTTCGAGGCCTATATTCATTACCTTGGCATAATCAACGGATAACCTGCCCCGGGGCACAGAAGTTTGGTCCAGCCATACCCCACGCTCTACACATTCATCACGGTCTAATTTGCCGGAATATTTCTCGTTCCAGATTTCCTTTGTTCTGGCCAGAATGCATTTGTCTTCCCAATAATCTGCCAGTTCCCCCAGCAATTGCCTGTCTTCTTCAGTAGTCAAGACCTTCCCCAGAGAGGAACTGAATTCTGTTTCGCTCTTCATCCACTTACAGGAAACCTCTGGATAGGGCGTAACGCCCAACCGATGTTCTGTCAATGTCCCCACTATGGGATTATCATCGATGAAAATAGTCATCCCTTTCAGGACTTTTTCCAGGAGTTTCGCTCGTCTCAGTACCGCCGGTAAACCCTCGGTCTCCTGATACGTCTCCTTCAAGAACCTGAGTCGCTGGGTTGAAAGTTGGGGGCTACGTGAGAAAAGGTTTTCCCTCAATCCCCTAACTCTATCACTGAGCGGTGACTTCACTTCAACAACCATCTGCCTCTGCCTCCTGACTCGCAACTATAACTAGGGTGCAGGTAATAATCGTGGGTGATATTCACATAAGATTTTATACATTATAACACTGTGTAATCCTTTGTCAAGACAGGAGGAAGGGTTACCGGCTCTAACGGTAGGAGGAACCTACCGTTTTGACAGAAAGGAAGTACTGGAATGGGTTTGTTGTAATAGGCTTATTAGTGGAAATCATCCATGTTTGCTTTAAAGGGAACGAAAGACCTCGCTCCATTTTTGCTTCGTCTTATGGGCTAATTCCGGGCTGGTCTTGATTGATGGTGGAAACTCTTTAATCCAGTGATAAGGCTTACAGGCGTTGATAATGGCGGTTGAAAGGGTGAGGTCACCCTGCTTTATCTTTTCCGGGGATAACATCGGGCTGGTGGGAGCATTAAAAGTCCCTCTGATAATATCTATCGATACCTCGGGGTCCGTCCTGGTGCCAATGGCCCAAAGCACCTCAGCAATGTTGGATGGGTTTATATCTTCATCAACGGTTATGACATATTGCAGGTTGCGAAACGTTGAGCATGTACAGGTAGCCAGCGCCGCCTGCTTGGCATGACCTGGATACTGCTGCCTGAGGGAAATAACTACCATACTGGCTATAGCCGCCTCTTCGACCATCCAGACGCCCTCAATCCCGGGGACCTGTCTATCCAGCTCGTTCCATAAATCAGCTGCTCTCTGGATATGCGTGAGCGTCCAGACCGATGGTAGCCAGTGAGGTGGTGCGCCTTGAATTATAGGATCATTCCGGTACAGTATGGACTTTACTTTCATCGACCACTCGGGCCTGGCTCCGGAAGCATAATATCCGGCGCGTTCACCGAAGGGTCCCTCCATACGTGTTTCAGGTACCATCTCGCCTTCCAGTACAATCTCCGCTGTAGCTGGAATAGGCAGGTCAGTGGCTACTCCCTTGGTGACTTTAATAGGTTCACCCTTTAATCCTCCGGCAAAGTCATACTCAGAGACCCCCCAGGGGATGGGCCAGGCAGCTGCGATCCATAGCGCTGGTTCCTGGCCGCAGGAAACGGCTACAGGAAAGGTTTGCCCTCTGTCCTCGTACTTCTTCTTGATTATATGGCCGTTCGTGCTGGGAACAAACCATATTGTTGCCGTAGATTTGTCATGAATTTGCACTCTTCGGCATCCCAGATCTACCCAGCCTTCATCCGGGTCCCTGGTGATGACCGTACTGCCGGTGCCAATATATCTTCCGCCGTCTCCTTCATGCCACTTAGGCGCCGGAAACTTGAACAGGTCAATATCATCACCGGTGAGGATGTTCTCTTTGACCGGCCCAGTCTCTACTTCCACCGGTGGCAGCAGCTTTATTCCTTCCCCTATCTTATTCCTGAAAGCCCTGACCAGTTCAACCCCCACTGCCTCCAGGGGTAAGTCCAGGGCTAAGGCGATACGCTTATTGGTACTGAATAGGTTGGAGGCGACCCGGTATCCGGCATCATAGCCCTTTATTCTATCGAATAGGAGCAGCGGGCAATTGGGGAGTTCCCCTCGCAAAGACGCGATGGCTCCTATCTCTAAATCCCAGTCGGCTCCTTCAACCACCATACACTCCCCAAGCTCGTCAGCCCCCTTGATGAATTCCCTGAGGTCGTTAAACACAGTCTCTCTATCCTCCTTTCATGGGTAGCCGTGAGTGCGTCTCCATGACTTTGAGCTGGTATGCCCGTCACTTCAGCGGCTTATCCCGTGGATTATCTGCCATGGAGTGCTTCCAGGGGATTTGGCCTTTTCATCTTGATAATGTGCCATAGTATCGCCACAGAAATAAGGCCGAATCCAATGATTGTAGGTGTTAGTTCAGGCAACATGAAAGCCAGCGCTCCAATAGCCAGTAAGGACCTCATAACCCAATTTACCGGGCCAATGGCAAACCCGGTCATCGCTATGGCAATGGCTGAGAGCCCAATTATGGCGATTATCGCCTCCATTCCTATCTGCAGGGGGTTACCTATCAGCAGTAAACTTGTATTTAGTACAAACAGGAAGGGAAGAAGGTACGTGCCAATGCCCAGGCGCATAGCGACTAACCCGGTTTTGGATATGCTAGCCCCGGCAATGGGGGCCGCGACGAACACCGCCATAGCTACCGGGGGGGTTATAAAGGACGTTATTGCCCAGTAGTATATGAATAGATGAGCCGCAACCGGGACAACACCCAATATCCCCAGAGTTGGTGCTATTAAAAGCGCCGGCATGAGATAAGCGATTAATCCCATCGACCCTACGCCTATTACAAATGCGGCTACAGCCGTTAATCCCAGCAGAATCAATATGGAGCCCCCGGACACATCTATCAGCAGGCTGCTCAGCTTGATGCCGACACCGGTAAGCGATAAAGAACCCATGATTATGCCCGCCCCAGCAGTGGCTATACCGATGACTCCTTATCGGGATAATCTCGGGCACACTGGTCAACAAGGTCTGATATCAATAGTGTAGGGTGCCAGAACCCTCTCTTGATATAATCATTGATCAGTTTTTCGGTATACCTGGTTCATATCATCCCGCTATAACGTCCCTGTTCATTTTTACATCTGCAATATTCCATCTGGAAACGCTGAAAAATACAATTAGAGATTCATCAGGTTCTCCTTCAGCGATAATGCCTCGACCGAATGATTATGCCCGGCACGAGAGAGTAGATGGTGCAGCAGTTCTTGACAAGGATAAGTCTCTCCTCTATACTCAAGGACTGGTGCATCCAAAGAACGCTAATTGCCGCGGATTTGGAATTTCCTTTTTGTGTATCAGCCGATAGCTCTGAGGCTAATCCTGGCTACGGCTATATTAAGCTTATCAACAAAAGGAGGTAAGTAAGTGGCCGAACAGTATGACGTGGTCATAATAGGCGGTGGCCATAACGGTCTAACCGTTGCTGGTTACCTGACAAAAGCCGGACTGAATGTGTGCGTGGTGGAGTGTCAGGATAAGGTGGGTGGGGGTGTGATTAGCCGTGAACTTACCCTGCCCGGTTTCAAACATGACCCGGCATCCGTGATGCACGGGCTGGTTGTGGCTAACCCGATAATCCACCAGGACGAACTGGGGCTCTTATCCAAATATGGTCTCAAGTATATCTACCCTGAGCAGCCCTTTGCCATAATCTTCCCCGATGACCGGGCACTGGTCTTCCACCACGATCTGGACAAGACCTGCGAGTCAATAAGCCAGTTTTCCGAGCGAGATGCCGAGGCCTACCTCCGCTTCAACAAGGCAGCCGTCCAGATGCGAAAAATAGCCCAGATAGGGATGTTTTCTCCACCACCCGCGTGGGGAACCATGATGTCAGTTCTGGATGCCAGTGAGGAGGGTCGAGAGTTCCTGCGCGTGGTGCTCTCAAGCGCTCTGGATGTGGCCGGGGACTGGTTTGAGAGCGACGAACTGAAGATAGCCATGGCCAGATACGCCTCCGAGATTATGGTCGGGCCCAAGGAGAAGGGTACCGGAAATGCTATGTGGTTCGTTGGCGGTCTCCACTCATGGGGAAACGCCGTACCCGTGGGCGGTTCCGGAGCGCTCAGTGTAGCGCTGGAAGCCTGTGTTAAAGACACCGGGGGTACCGTCAGAGTCTCCAGCCCGGTGAAGACAGTTAAAGTGGAAGGCGGTGCGGCTACCGGAATCGTGCTGGAAAGCGGTGAAGAAATACTGGCGAGCCGGGCCGTTATCTCCAATGTCAATGTCAAGCAGCTGTTCCTGGAAATGGTGGCCGAGGATAGACTCCCGGCTGATTTCCGGGACAAGGTGGCACGGATTAAACCAGCTTCTTTCTCCGGGCTAAACCAGGCTCTCGCTCTCAATGAGGCGCCTAAGTACAAGGCGGGCGGCGATGTTAATAACACCTTTTTTGTCGAGTATGCTCCTTCCTCAATGGAGGAGTTCTTACGAGCCTTCGAGGAGTTTGACTATGGCATTCCCAACAGCACGCTGCCATCCATAGCCACGGCCACTATTTTGGACCCAACTCGAGCTCCAGAGGGTAAACACACCATGTATCTATGGAATTACGAGCCCTACAACCTGAAGGATGGGGGGCCATCCCGATGGGACGAGATAAAACAGGAGGTAGCTGACAGCATCCTGCAGACGGTAAGAGAGGTCACGACTAACATGGATGAGGACAATATACTGGGTCGGTGGATTATGAGCCCTCTCGATATGTCACGCTACTTCCCCTCAATGCTGGAGGGGGACCTGGGACACATTGGCCCCTTCCTGACCCAGTTCTTTGCCAACCGGCCCCTTCCAGGGTGGGGTCGCTACCGGACGCCGATAGAGAGACTATATATGTGCGGCGCCAGTACCTACCCGGGGCAGGGAGTGACCTGCGGCGGCCGGGCGGCGGTACAGATAATAATGGAGGATTTGGGCATAGATTTCAGGAAGGTAATCAAGAAATAACACCAACCAAGTTGAAGATAAAGCAGGGGGCTTTAAGATTTGACAACACGCTTGTATTTCATAGCCCGCTCTTTGTTCTGTCAGATTACTCCTGATGGCTAGTATTGTCAATAACTTTCATTTGGCCTGGCAGGCTACCTCGTTGATGGTCTCGTTGGCCAGGGACACATTGGCGGCGCCGTAGCCGGTTGCCACCACATAGGCTGCTTATAAGGCTTTTGTTTCGCTTGGGTTGCCGAGTTTCAACAGGATGGTAAACGTGCTTCCTTAATGAAGCAGACCCATCGGGAGAAGAAACAAGAAGAAGAGAGAAAGTGAGAAGACCCCGATCAAGATTAGATGTGGAAATGCCGTTGCTAGCGCCCGTGGGTTACTGCTTTGTTTGGCTATTTTCAAGCAGGCATATAGAGCACCGAGGGTGCCCAACGCCAAAATTAGCAGTTGAATGGTTTTGAGAAGTGGATCCATTGCATAAGTTGCCTCCCGGGCCACCGCGGGTAAGTCAAATACTGTGGATGAAACAGCCAGTTGGTTTATTGCCACCTTCGTTGCTCTCACCCCATACACGGCCAGGTGCTGGATTGCCGCCCCCAGGTAACCCGCCAGAACGATTGGGATGTAAGCATAAGCGTATCGCATTAGAGTTTTTCCCTTGGCTCTCCCCATTGCCAAGCTGGAAAGGCGGGAGCTTAATCCATAGGATACGGTGGTAATGCCGACTAGAGTTAACAGGCTCAGTGAGAGGACGAGATTGTAATTTGCCATGATATTGGCTTCCATGAGCTGCTTCATGTAATCGGGATATAGCGGTGTCATTCGCACCACTTCGAAGAAAACCAAAGCCATCAGAACCATAACAAAGAATGCCTCGCCTTTAGTTGGTTGCCACCGTTGCCAGAGTTCGGCAACAGGGCGGCGCAAAAGAAGACGCATCGATTGCTGGGGGCAGTGCTTGATACATTTGCCACACAGGTTGCAATCGCGGTTGCTATCCATGACTCCGGGAACTTCGAACATAGGACAACCTTCTATTTGACCCCGGACTTCGTAACATCTGGTTGACTTACACGCATTCCGGCAAAGCTTGCGGTTTGAACGCAGGCCGACGAATGAGACCATAGAATAGAGTGCGGCCATGAGCCCCAGGGGGCACAGGTAACGACACCAGGTGCGCCGTTCATAGATTAGGCTAATTAGAATGGTGGCAAACAGGAGCGATAAAAGAATGATTGCTGTTGCCCTAGGCTTATCGTCGAACTGCCACAACATTCCGGCCCAGGCAAGGCCAAGGAAGGACAGACCAGCTATCCAAGTGCCAGCTTTCCTGAATAACGCTGCCGGTGCCCGCCGCTTATAAGCGAACACCTTTTGCATCATGTCACTTGTGGCTCCCAGGGGGCAAACCCCACACCACAGCCTGGCGAGGAAAACAAAAGAAAAAGGCAGAAGCAACCACCACAGCATCCAGGTCACTACCACCGCAAAGTTGTCTTCGCCGTGAGGTGGACCCAGAAAGCCGTAGGCGATTATGGCGGCGAATACGAGGCTTGCCCCTATCTGGAAAGCAAGAGGATAAGCCCGGCTGGAGAAGAACCTCCTGACAACTGTGAACCTGAACAAGTCAAGAATAGCGTCCTCACTCTGCTCCCAGGCAGGGTCTTCTTTTTGATTTGGGGCAATCATAGATGAGGAGTCAGCTTTCCAAAGTCTTAATCTCGGCATACACAAAGCCAGGGTCTCACTCTGGGGGTGAGTGTTCAAGCCTAAGATATATATTCTTCTCCGCTTCCGAAGGGTAGTTTGCTCTCACGGCTATCTCAAGTATATGCGGCATCGTCCTGGGATGCTCTGCTATTGTCAGAGTGCTTTCTTCGCCGGGTTGCAGTGTCGTAGAACCTACGATAGGCATATTTGGTCAACATGCATCCATCGCCCCTGCCCAGGTGTCTGTTACTGTTAGCGGGTTCTCACCTACGTTCTTAAAGTGGAAGCTGTAGCTTATTCGTGCCCCGAGTGGCACGTTCCACGTATCGACTGAGTCCTCGTCGAAGAAGATTCCAGGTCCTACAGTGGATTCCGATATTGTTAATTTTGGTGTAGTCTCCAGATCAATGTGTACGAATGGGGCGGTGTCTGTAGGCTTACCATAATCATGATACTTTTCTTCGATAAGCCCCCGGATTTGCTCCAAAGAGTAGCCCTCCCCCTGCCACTTTGCGAGGTCTGCCACCTCCATGTCGCAGACCTCACAGAAGGCTCCGTGATCATTTAGAGAGCCATCTTCCTTGAAGAAGCAGTCCTTCAGGCTTTTGTGTCCGTGTGCCTCACCGCAATTGCAGTAGCAGGGCATCAGTGGTAGCAACTCAGGGATCTGCACTGCCGTTTTGTAGGCCTGTAATACCTGGGCGGAATTATAGGCAAAGGAAGGGAATTCCCTTTGTGGCGTGGCGTTGGCCGAAACTGGTGCTTCTGAGGTGGTGGGCATGCTTTGACCAGATGAGCAGGAGGCAAGGAGTAAAAGAATGCTAACGAGGACAAGAAGGGCAGCTGAGGATATGACTCTGCCATGCTTGTAAACCCGACCCCAGATGCTTTGCCAGGTATAAACTTCTCCCTTTCTCAATATTACCATCCTAAATCTCCGGTAGACGTTGTATCCTAGCACACTTTCGAGTCTGCATTTGACAAGCTTCTAAGGTGGCACCTCCACATCTATGTAGTGGACAACGTCACCCCAGGTACTTCATTGCTCTCTGGTATATAAAGGATACCAGCAGTTGATTAAAAGCAGCTTAGAGTTTGCTTAGAGAATGCTTAGAATTTTAGCCAGATGGTAAATGTGCTACCATTGCCCGGCTTGCTGGTCACGGTGACCTCTTCTCCGTTTCACTCCCCTTTCTCTAGTATACTTCAAACCAGTACTTCTCAAGCGGGCCCGCGCCAGGTGCGCTACGACAACCAGGCGCTCTATGCCGTAGGCAGCTACGCCACCCCCGAAGCTGAATAGCCAGTGAATGGGATGAACTTTATCCCCGGTGACTGGAATGTAAACGAAGTAGGTAAGGGCAAAGCCTCCCAGAATCCACAAAACCGACCAATCCCCCCACCATCTAAAATCAGCCTTCTTTTTATCTTTTCTCATTGTTCCTCCAGTCTCGAAGACTATTCGAATCGATTTGCCCCAAAAGCGCAGATGACTAGAAATCTGAGTAGGAGTGAAGACCGCTGAAGAACAGGTTGCCGAAGAAGGTGAACGCGGTGGCAACGAAGCCCGGAACGAGTAACAGCGCGCTCCTGGTGCCCCGCCAGCCCTTCAGGTTGTGGTTGTACAGGTATCTTGCGTAGAGCAAGGTTGTTATCAGTGTGGCCGTTTCCTCGTGGTCCCACCCCTCAGTAGCGTCTCCAGGCGGTGTGGGCCCACACCGCTCTCAGCGCCAGCCGCACCGAACATAAGAATCGCCACAGCCTTTTTATTGAGAACGGACTAATTATGGATTGGTATGAACTTCCATCATTCATCTCATCGCTTCGGCCAGTTTATCTTCCATGGCTCGCTTGGTCATGGCGCCGATGTTGACGGCTCGAATCACCCCTTCCCGGTCGATAAAGAAGCTGGTGGGGATGGCCTGAATGTTGTAATCGGCGGCTACGACGCCGGTACTATCCAGGACAAAGGTCCAGTGATAGCCGCCGCGCTGTATAAACTCGCGGACCAGTTCCTCCGTCTCCCGAATGTCCACGCCAATCACCACGGCACCTTTATCCTTGTAGTCCTGGTACACCGACTCAATCTCCGGCATCTCGGCACGGCAGGGCGGGCACCAGGTAGCCCAGAAGTTGATGAATACCGCCTTGCCCCTGAAGTCGCTCAGGCTGATTTCGTTACCGTCGAGGTCGGCAAGGGTGAAGTCGGGGGCTATTTGGCCGACATTGATGCCGACGGTAGCCCCCTGTTGACCGCCCGGTACGGCTTGCGACGGTGAAGCGCAGGCCTGCACTACCAGAAGTCCAAGCACAGCGATGAAAAGTATCAGGGCTTTCTTCTTAAAATCCAGCCTGTTACGTTTTCGCCAAAAACCCATCTTTCTCCTCCTTTTCTCACTAGAATGTCCAACGCAGGATGTCTCCCACGACAAACCAGAAATAAAGGATATAGCCGCCGGCTAAGACCAGCAGCAGACCGCTGAGCCTGGCTATCACGGGTACCAGACGCTGCAGCCACCGGTTGACGCTTTCCTTGAACAGTGCCGAGCCTATGGTAACCAGGGTAATGATGAACCCCATTCCCAGGGCGAAGCTGACGAATTGAAGCAGTCCTGAAGTGAAACCCTTCATGGCCAGAGCGCTGCCCACCACCGCCAGAAAAACGGGTAAGGTACAGCTCAGCGCCGCTATCCCGTAGGTAATGCCAAAGACAAGGAATCCCTTAAAGCCCAAAGTGCCGTTCTTGCTCAGGTGCGCCGCCAGGCGCGCCGGCAAGCTAGTGTAGACGTGGCCTCCGAGCGTCAGGTAGATGCCCAAGGCTATGAGAACCACCCCGATAAGTACGGCTGCCCATGGTATAAAGGGAAGAAGAAATTGCCCTCCCGCAGACAGGATTGCTCCCATGACGCCGAAGAAGACCACGAAGCCGAATATCACCACCACACCAAGGGCCAGCGCCCGGAGGCCTCTCCTCAGCGAAGACCTGGCCCAAAAGCCTTCATCTCTCTCCTCCAAATGAAGGGAGACATAAGCAGGCAGCATGGCAATTCCGCAGGGGCTGACCGTGGTAACCATGCCGGCGCCGAAGGCATAACCGAACGGTAATAGGAGCGACAGGTTAGCTACAAACGTCTCGATCATTTTTGTCCTTCATTCACCATCCTGAATTCATCGTCACATATCTAACAATCGCCCTATTCCGTCTACCGCCGCTCCGAGGGTGCCCGCCGTGACCCAGACAGCGACGAGGTATAGAGCTACCGTCCTGATTTTTCTGGTTGACCTGACTTGCCGGAGCATGGAAAAGGCGGCCACCGGGGCTGCCAGCATGACGCTCATGGCTGTTCCCAGGCTGGCTCCTTTAACCAGCATGGCAGAGGCCAGGGCAACCTCGGCGCCACCGACCATCTGGAATGGAGTGACCAGGACAGCTGCCAGGTAGGGTCCCGGCCAGGCACTTTCGCCCAGCCAGGGAATAAGGCTGTGAGACGGGACATAAATCGTCACGGCAGAAGCCAGACCAAAGCCGATGATAAGAGGAATCACTGCCCTTTCCACCTGACCGGTAAAGCCTTTCCAGATGACTTGAATTATGGTAGCCCGTCGCTCCCCGGGCGCTGGCTGAAAAGTTGCCAGCACTGCGGCAAGAGAGGCCGACGGCCCGGTTTCTGGCAGTTGCCTTTCAGGGTTCTCCATCCTGCGTAAGACTATTGAGACAAAAATTCGGTTTAAGGCCGGGGCAAAAATGGCCGCCAGGACCAGTCGCAGCCACACGGCCTCCGAACCGATGAGGGATGTTGCCACCAGACCTGGAACAGCGGCGGCAAGTCCGAAAAACTGCCACCCGCTGAAGTTTAGCGCCGGGCTTTCCTTGCCGGGTTGCCCTAAAAGTACCAACAGCAACTGCCACAGCCAGCGTAATGGTCTGCGCTTGAGAAGAGGACTGCCCGCCGAAATGCTGTCAGCCTCTCTTCTCATGACTGCCGTGATCACCCCGGTGGCCACGGCCAGGCAAAGCCAGGCAGCCAGGAATAAGGGCACATATTCAAATAAGAATTGCTTGAACCTGAAGAGGGTCGCCAGTATATCCGCCATCTATAGAGCTCCAAAAGATTATCTACTATGTTAGTATAGTAGATTCTGATAGCGGGCGTCAAGCCGCGGATGTGGGTTTGACTGGTTGCTGTCGAGTGGAAATAGAGGCAAGAAATGGGATTCTAGAGGATAGCCATCTGTCCTATGAAGCCGAATACCGTGTCGCTCACGGCTATCGGATGCGAGCTAGTCAGAGGCGTCATAATACTGGCAATAAGCAGTGCCATGACCAGAAAGCTTGAAACCAGGCGGCTAAAGGAAATCGGGTGGCCATATCGCGGTGCCTGTCCGGCAAGATAGGCAAGGCGGTACTCCAGAGCATCGACTGCGCCGACGGCAAAGCCCGCTGTCGGTGCCGCCACAGATTCTTTTACCAGCTTGTGCAAAGCGTGTGCTATACCTCGGCAGTCGCCCTGGTACTTGATGGCGTTTCGGTCGGCGGCCAGTTCAATCTCTACCATGTAACGTCGGAGCACATCCTGAAGGACCGGGATAAAAAAGAGGGTTGATACGGCCAGCCTGCCCAGCAGTATTCTGAGGGGGGCACGATGTTCCAGATGGTGCTT
>JAHJRU010000117.1 GCA_018830745.1 Chloroflexota bacterium | reverse complement strand
TCCATCCCTCAAGCTTACAGACAGAGAAAGGGCTAAAGCAACTGGTAGCCCTGGTCAAAACTTACATGCATCTGGGTGGTAATCATGTCCAGTGGAACGTGGTGAGCGCGGATACCTTAAAGGACGCTCAGCTCCATCCAGAAAATCATCGCGACCTGATAATCCGGGTAGCGGGCTTTAGCGCCTTCTTCATCCAGTTAGACACCAGACTGCAGAACGAGATAATAAAGAGGACTGAATTTACGTTTTAAACTATGCGGTACCTGATACTGAAGTGTGGCTTCTACAACCCGCTGGTTCCGGTCCGCCATAATTTCTTTTCCTGCCCGAATTTTTTGACAGCACCGGCTTGCTTCCTGTAGTATTTTTCGAGCCTGGACAATAATACCAGCTTCCAAAGAACGCCCAAAGGAGTTGAAATCATGGCAGAAAAAGAGTGGTCAGCCGTACTGGTAGCCCCGAATAAAATTGAAATGCAGCAGTTCGACATCCCGGAAATCGGACCGGAGGAAGGGCTGCTGAAGATTGAGATGTGCGCCGTCTGTGGCACCGACCCCAAGGCATACCACGGCAAGCTGGACTGGTTCAAGCTCCCCATGATTCTGGGACATGAAGTGGTGGGGCGCATTGCCGCAGTGGGTGAAATTGCCGCCCGGCGATGGGGAGTAAAAAAAGGCGACCGCGTGGTGGCTGATTCCAGTCAGCCATGCTTGCACTGCTATTATTGCCGCATGGGTATGCACCGCTGGTGCGAGAACCGAGTGGGCTGGCGTGTGCCATGCGATGTTCCACCTTATATCTGGGGTGGTTACGGGGAATACCAGTATTTGCCCCCCGGCTCCCAGATTTATAAAATCTCCGAAAGCATATCGAGCGAAGAAGCCGTGCTGATTAACGCCGTCATTGCCAACGGCATCCAGTGGGTGCGCCTTGCCGGAGGAGCCAGCATCGGAGACGCCGTGCTCATTATGGGCATGGGAGCTCAGGGTATGGCCGCCACCATAGCCGCCAAGGAATCGGGTGCCTCACCCATCATCGTCACCGGGCTGACCGGCGATGAGCCGAGATTTGAACTGGTTAAAAGGTTCGGCGCCGATTATACCATCAATGCCGAGAAAGAGGACGTGTTGCAAGTGGTCGGCGACTTAACCGACGGCAGACTGGCGGACATCGTGGTTGAGGTGGCGGGTTCACCGGAGGTCATTGCCCGGACCATTGACCTGGTAAGGGTACAGGGTACGGTGGTCTGCTGCAGCATAGTTGGTTCAGATGTACGCGTACCGCTAGACACGGACAAAATAGCTCAGCGGGAGATACGGTTCCAGGGTGTATTTACCAATGACCATAAAGCCATGCGGGCTGCCATCAAACTCGTTGAGTCTGGGAAATACCCGGTGGGAGAAATCATATCCCACCGCTTCCCGCTGCATCAGGCAGAAGAAGCGCTGCAAGCCTCGGGGGGTGACATCCCGGGAATCAAGCCCATCAGAAGTGCCCTGGTGCCATAGCCAATGTTTGCCTTAACTGTTGTCGGCACTAAGCCTGCCGACTCCGCTCCCACTCGGCGAGGTCAACCGACTCCCCGGTCATGGTATCCACCGTCTGCAAGACGAGAAATACCGCCAGCTCTTTGACCACATCCGGGTGCCTCATCGGGAGCATTTTCGCCTTCCATTCCTCCGGCGTATCCCTGTGGAAATCGGTGTCAATCATGCCCGGACGCAGGGCATTTACACAGATACCGTAGGGCTTCATCTGCACCGCCGTAGCCGCCGTCAGTCCTTCCACAGCGAACTTGGAGACGTTATAGGAGAGACTGCGAACCACCTTGACTGTTTTGCCGGCGCCGGAAGATACATTGAGGATATTGCCCTTCCCCCGCCCTATCATGTGCCTCAGCACCGCCCGGGAACAGAGAAATACACCGGTCACGTTAGTGCCCATCACGGCGTCCCAGTCGGTTTTTTTTATCTCGGTTATCAGTACCGTAGGACCCGGTATACCGGCATTATTTACCAGTATATCTATCTGCCCGAACTCCCTTAGCGCCCGCTCTACCATGTTCTCCACGTCAGCCTCCACCGACACGTCAGCCCGCACCGGCAGCACAGAAACGCCCAGCGCACCTGCCTCCCGGCTCACTTCGTCAAGCAGAGACTTATTGCGACCACATATCACCAGATTGGCTCCCTGTTCGGCATAAGCCATGGCGATAGACCGTCCGATACCCTTGCCGCCGCCGGTGATTATGGCCACCATATCTTTTAGCTGTTTTTCGTTCTGCATCATCATATCTCCGTATCCATATTTCTCAAACAGTGGCTATATTAAAGCCTGCACTTACCTGCTGTCAAGTAATCAAGTAGCCGGATATTACTCAATCTTAGTTGGCGAATTAAAAGCAAGCCATTAGTCGTCATTGCGACCCCGACACCGTCGGGGGAAGCAATCTCTAACTTTATCAGCTATCCCCAAAGATTGCTTCGTCGTCCAGATTACACCGGGACTTCTCACAATGACGTTTTTGAACAACCATGAATTAGCAGAACCAGCAGCAGCGCAGCTGTTTTGTTGACAGCTAGCGGGCGGAGGTTTAACATAGCCCTATCAGATAACAGGCGAGTAAATTACAGGGGATGCGTAAATACTTGAAAAAACTGAAGCGTTATAAAACAATACTGCTGCTGGCCGGTATCTTAATGGCCCTGTCCGCGCTCACCTACCTGGTCCATTACTTCATCTTCCAGGACCCCCACCACATTTTTATTTACATGGTCGGAGATTTAGCCTTCCTGCCCCTGGAAGCGTTTCTGGTGGTGATAGTGGTAGAACGGTTCCTGGCACGCCGGGAGAAGCGGGCTATGATACAGAAGCTTAATATGGTTATCGGCGCCTTCTTCAGCGAGGTGGGCACTGAGCTCCTGCGCCGCCTGCTTCACTGTTTCGAGCAACGCCAGGAGATAGCGCAAAACTTAGGCGCGGCGCAGAACTGAACCCATGCCGAATTCAAGCAGGCGATGAACTATGCCCGGGCCATCAAGGATAAGCCCGATTGCCTCAAAATAGACCTGGATGAACTGAGAACATTCCTGATGCAGAAGCGAACGTTTCTGCTGGCGCTGCTGGAGAACCCTAACCTTCTGGAGCACGAATACTTCACCGATTTGCTGTGGGCTACCTTCCACCTGGCGGAGGAACTGGAAACGCGACCCTCAGTGAAGGACCTCCCGGATAGCGACATTCAGCACATCTCCGTTGACATCCGGCGGGTCTACCGGCATTTGGCCGCCGAGTGGGTGGCTTACGCCGAACATCTGAAATCTAACTACCCGTTTCTCTTCTCCCACTTCGTGCGCATGCATCCCTTCCAGGAAAAGCCTTCACCGGTGGTTAAGCTTCAGGCTGAGACTGAAGAAGCGCCCCCGGCTGCTTTCTAAAGGCAGATATGAACGCCTCTACAGCCACGGGGCAAAACTGTATGCCGGCGCGTCTTTCTAACTCATTCAGGGCTTTATCCGTACTTCGTGCCGCCCGGTAAGAACGGTCCGTGGTCATAGTGTCAAAAGCATCCGCCACGGCCAGCAACCGCGCGCCGATGGGGATATCCTCACCGCCCAAACCTTCGGGATACCCGGTACCATCATATCTTTCATGATGATAGAGGATAAAGTCTCTGGCTGCTGCCAGGAAGGGAACTTCATCAATGATGTTAGCCCCTATCAGAGGGTGGGTATGCATAACAGGCCATTCCTCCGGCGTCAGGGGACCGGATTTGCGTAATATGGCGTCTTCCACACCAATTTTACCGACGTCATGCAGCAAGCCGCCAAACTCCAGGGCCTGTAGCTCACCCTGCGAAAAGGCCATAGCCGAAGCTCCCAGCAAAGTATATTCCATTACCCGTTGTGAATGACCGCAGGTGTATGGGTCTTTAGCATCAATGGCAGCGGCTAAAGTCTTAACCGTGCTTTTATAGCCATCCAGCACCTCTTGATGCAGCCTGGCATTGCTGATGGCAATAGCCGCCGTTGAAGCCAGCGCCATTAAGACGGCCAAATCCTGCTCATTAAACATGCTCCCGTCAGTTTTGTTAACCACTTCCAGAACACCCAAAACCTCACGCCCTGACACCACCGGCACAGCCAAGACTGACCTGGTGGTAAAACCGGTTACTTCATCTGTCTCCCTACTGAAGCGGGTGTCTCTGGTCACGTCATTAACGAGTAACGGTCTGCCTTGACGAGCAACCCAGCCAGCTATCCCTGAATCCATACTCAATCTAACACGCTTTAGCAAACTGCCCGCTTTGCCCTCGGCCACCCTGAAATAGAGTTCATTTTTCTCCCGGTCAATTAAGAGCATCGAAGAGGCTTCAGCTTTTAATGTCTGCTGCGTCATTGGCAGAATTTGGTCCAGTAGCTTAGCCACCTCCGAGACCGAACCTACCTTTTTACCCACTTTGTAGAGAAGGTCCAACCTCTCCCTGTACTGCTCTGTCTCAGCTACCGTCGCCTCAATATCCCGGACTTCGTTTACCTCTCCAGCTCTATCAACACTTACCATATTCATCACCCCCTGGAGCTTAGATTCCTTTAATAACAAGGGACAGATACACCTTTTCGATAATTATTTGTATATGTCCAGTACTTCATAAGCCTTAACGGGCTGTCGTTTACCTTTCACCACCATCGGCTTCAGTGGTTGACTTGCCCCAGACCGGCCTTTTCTTCCTATTTCATTATTAACATGATGCCATCAAGAAGATAAACAAACCATAAAAGCCTGCGTGTGCCATCTAAACTTTCCATAAACATTTAACCTACCACGGTCATGGAGCGGGCAACTCCAGCCACTCACCATGGCTAATGTTGACAGTTAGCCCTTTCAATGCTACAATATTTTATAGGACAAATGTATCATGAACTTCATGAACTGGTGAGATAGTGCGGATTTCAAAAACGAGGCTCAACATTCTGAACTACATCCGTTCCTTTCTTCAGGAAAAAGGCTACGCCCCTACCGTCAGGGATATAGCCCG
>JAHJRU010000116.1 GCA_018830745.1 Chloroflexota bacterium | reverse complement strand
TCACCTTCTTGTGGCTGCAAGTCCTTTATAATCTCTGCTCCCCAGCTATCAACAAAACGGAGCTTGTCCCTTAGTTCAGGCTTTTGGCGGTAAAGGTTAAGGGTTGCCTCTTTATGCCAGTAAACCGACTCCGGTCCTGGGCCGGCGTCCCCTGGTTCATTCGTAGCGAAGATGTTTATTACCTTAAGACCTTTGGCTCGCGCCATTTTGCTTATTCTCTTGATGGGTTCAACACACGCTAGCAGGGGTGACATGTCGTAGCCCAATAAGTCAAAGTAGGCTCCCTTAGTTAAAAAGCAGTTTTGCATATCAATAATCAAAATGCCAGTCTTCTGCAGGTCTATTTCTATCGGACTGGGCTCCGCTTCGAGCATGACTACTTGCTTCATTTTTATTCCTCCTCTTCACTTTGTCCAAATACGGTTTAAGAATGCAACGAGCGTTTCCCGCTCTACTTGGTGGAATTTCGTGTTAGATGTTGGATCTTAATACCACCCAATTGGTTTATATCCCTGAACCTGCACGGCTAAGCCTCGGGGAGCTTTCCTTCCGTTTTTAGTTTCTCAATGATGTCAGCCCGGCTCTACAAGTGCCTCTTTATCAGGAAAGAGAATGGCGTTTCGCTCCCAGAAATGTGAAAAGGTTATTGGCCTCCAATACCCTTTGCTGGTATATTCTTCTATCAGTTCAGGGGTATATCGTTCTGGAATCATATGGATTTCTACCTCCGCCAAGAAGTATTGGCTATCCTAAATCTGAGTATGGTGGTTGCGGTATAAAGGGCCCCAGTTCCTCGGTGATTTTCATCACCCAGGGTGATGGGTGCAGGAACCCGTTTCGACTCCTCACCCAGAGTGTATCTCCATCAGGAAGCTTGTCCGGCGAGGAATAAACTATGGCCTTCACCATACGCGAGTCGTACTTATGCGGTCCCGGCGATAGCTCCTTGATATTGAGCTCTGTCTCTTCACCCTCAACGGGGTTGTCGATGAAGGTCTGGTATTCCTTCTTCATGTCTCCTCCTAATAGCGGATAACAACGGCTGGAGGGTTGCTATTTAAAGCCGTAATTAGTCCAGTTTCTCAGCACCTTTTCCTGCAGTTTCTGGGGATAGATATCAGTGAAACATGACTTAGTGGGAATGTCATATTCTATTGACCACTCTTTTGGCCAGGTGCAATCAAATACCGCTGTAGCGCCCTTTAACTTTTTCCTTTCCTCGGCGGAATAACATGGAGTCACCGGGTTGGCTTTCCCCTCGTACTCGATTATTACTATGCCCCGTCCCGGGTGACACTTGGTAGCCAGGGCATGGGCTACCTGTCCCGGATGGAAGACGTCTACATCGCGGTCGACCACTACTATCTTCGAAATAGCGGCTCGCCGCGCCGTCAATATCTGACCTATCTGCTCGGCAATCTTCCTGCCCCCGGATTCCACACCTACTACTACCATAAATGTCGTTGTCCAGGGATGCATGAAAACATCAGTAACCGGTATCCCGTGCGACTTGAGGCGCCTTTTTACTGCCAGGGATTGGCTTAATGCCCAGGCAGTAGAACACTCATCAAGAATGCCCATGTTTGACATGGTCAGGATGGGAGAAGTGCGGTGAGTGATTGCCGTCACTTGACATAATGGTCTGAGTCGAATTCCGCCACCTCGATACCCGCTGTATTCACCGAAAGGTCCCTCGGGAGCCGTACTGTCCGGAAGGATTTCGCCTTCGATGACTATCTCAGCATGGGCAGGTACCAGCAGGTCGTTAGACTCGCACTTAACCAGCTCCACCGGTTGCTGGCGAAGGGCACCAGCGTATTCCACCTCTTCGTCTTTTATCCTGGGTGTGGCTGAAGCAGCCAGGGTAGTCAGCGGCTCAGCCCCGATGACTATGGCTACCGGCATGGGCTTCCCGGCTGGCAAATATTTGTCCCGCAACACCATCGCCAGATGGGTTAGGGGCTGGGGAAAGCCGGCCAGGTACTTGCTGTCATGGATCATAAACCGGTACATACCCCAGTTGGTCCAGCCTTCGTCCGGGTCCCTGGATACTACCAGGTGCCAGGTAGCAATGTATCTCCCACCGTCGCCCTCATGTACCATAGGGGCAGGGAAGCGGTGCAGGTCTATTTCAGCGCCTGTTATGATATTTTCCTTGCAGGGGCCACTATCAACTGTAATTGGTTTTACCCGCTGCTGTTCTCGGCGTTCATATTCTTCGGAGATTAACCTGATGGGAGTATCAGGGTCAAGCCCCATGGCGATAGCCAATCGCCGGTAAGTACCCAGGCTGCCACTATGTATGCGGTAATCCTGGGGATAGTCCTTGATATTCTCGAAGAGAATTGCTGGTGCCTCAGTCTCATAGGCTCTTCGGCTAATGGCACCAACCTCAAGGTCCCAATCTACCTCCTGCTTTATCCGTACTAATTCTCCCTTTTCATCCAGGGCTTCTATGAACTGACGAATATCCCTGAATACCATTATCTGCCTCCTTGCTATCGGTTGCTTAAAACATGAGCTGTCCTAGTTTTACTTAATGACCGGACCTTCAATCCGAGCATTTAACCAGCGAGGGCTTTCAGAGCATCTTCAGTGTTTGTTACCCAGCCGAAAGCAATTCTAACGGTAGAGAGAGTTGCATCATGTACAGATGGTGGGCCTATCAGAGCACAAGCATCGGAAACAATAACAGGCCAATATTCAAGAAAGTATGCATTTCTTAGTGTAGACTCCACGCACACGTTAGTAGTTACTCCCGTAAATATTAAGTGTTTTGCATTATGTGCCTTCAAAATATTATCCAGGTTTGTCCCGGTGAAAGCACTATACTTATTCTTCTCAATAATTACATCGCCTTTTCGGGGCTTTAGTTCATCTATTATCTCACAGCCCCAGGTATTTCTAAAGCACCCCTTGTCGGCATGCTCAGGGTATTTACGGCACATAACGAGAGTCGGCTCTTTCCACCAATTTGGTGAAGATGGACCGCCGGTATCATACATATCGGATGAGTAGGCGTGTACCGTGTATATCACCGTGACCCCTTTTGACCTTGCCATATGCGTTATCTTTTCAATGGGGGTTATGGTTTTTCTACATGATGAGATGTCCATTCCATGTGCATCAAACAACCCCCCCCTTGGCAGCAAAGACATTTTG
>JAHJRU010000115.1 GCA_018830745.1 Chloroflexota bacterium | reverse complement strand
TTGTCCATCTCACCGGTTGGCAGGATAGATGTCCAACCCAGATTAGCGTAGCTTACACCGATATTGTTTCCCACCATTTTGCCGTTTCATGGCTGATAGCTGCCCTTGATTATCGGCGACGGACAGGCAAGGGACAGTACATAGACATCTCTCAGTATGAAGCCAGTCTGCAATTCATATCACCGCTTTTACTTGATTTTACAGTGAACAACCATGTAACCGGCAGAGAAGGTAACCGCAGTGAATACGCCGCCCCCCATGGTGTTTATCCCTGCAAAGGTGTGGAGAGATGGTGCGCTATGGCCGTATTTACCGACCAGCAGTGGGCAAGCTTCTGCCGGGTCATTGGTTCCCCTGAATGGAGTAAGGGCGATAAATTCAGCACCTTACCGGCGCGTAAGGAGAACGAGGATGAGCTGGATAGACTTATCTCTGATTGGACCATAAACCTCACCACCGAAGAAGTGATGGAGATGATGCAGGCCGGGGGCATACCATCGGGGGTGGTCAGCAATTGTCAGGATGTATATCAGAACCGTCAGCTACAGAACCGCCGGCACTTTGTACCGCTGGAACATCCCGAAATAGGCCGCTATAATTTTGAAAGCCCCCCATTCGTTTTATCAAAAACGCCTGCCCAGATAAAAATGCCGTCGCCCTGCCTGGGTGAGCACAACGAATATTTCTACACCAAAGTACTCGGCATGAGTGACGAGGAATTCGTGCAGTTGCTGGCCGAGGGAGTATTTGAATAGAGAGTGAAGGAGTACAGGTGATATCAGACAATATCGCTCAGATGGAGCGCATCTTTCACCCCCGGTCAATAGCCATCGCCGGAGCTTCCAACCGGGAAGGCAATCTGGGCCGCCGCTTTGTTACAGCTCTCCAGTCCCGCGGCTTTGAGCCACTTTATGTCATAAATCCCAATGCCAGCGAGGTGTTTGGCTTGAAAAGCTACGCCAGCCTGCAGGATATCCCGAATGATGTCGACGTGGTAATAGTGTCCACCGCTCCTGGGTCGGTGCGCCAGATAATAACCGATTGTGCTGAGAAAGGCGTGGCCGGCGCCATCATCTTCAGCGCCGGCTTTGGCGAGGTAGGCGAAGAGGGAAAGAAGAAAGAAGCCGAACTGGTTGAAATCGCCCATCGAGGGGGGGTCAGACTTATCGGGCCCAACTGCACCGGCGTTTATTCCCCTTCAGCCAGGGTAGCCACCACGACAACCCTGCCGGTGGAAAGCGGTTCGGTAGCCCTGTTATCGCACAGCGGCTCTTTTGCCGAATCCTTCTCGATACTGGCCGGCACCAAGGGCATCAGGTTCAGCAAGGTGGTAAGCTGTGGCAACCAGTGCGACCTCAACGCCGCTGACTTCCTGGAATATTTCGGGCAGGATGAAGAGACCAAGTTAATCATCGGCTATATTGAGGGCATGAAGGATGGGAGAAGGTTCTTTGAAATAGCCCGTCGCGTGGCACCAAAAAAGCCTGTCATTATCTGGAAGGGCGGTCTGACCGCCGCCGGAGCCAGGATGGCTGCCTCCCATACCGGCGCCCTGGCTGGTTCCAGTGATATCTGGAGAGCCCTCTGCCGGCAGACAGGCATAATAACCGTCGATAGTGTCAAGGAATTGCTCGACCTGGTGCTAACCTTTTATTATCTGCCGCTGCCCCAGGGAAAAAGGGTGGGCATTATCAGTGGCCCCGGCGGATTTGCCGTTACCACCTCCGATGCCTGTGCTAAATATGGACTTGAGCTACCCGAATTCCTGCCAGAGACCCAGCAGCTCCTGCGTGAAGTTATTCCCCCGGTAGGCGGCAGTTTCAGGAATCCGGCTGATGTCAGCATCAAGTCTACCATCCAGCCCGAACTGTTCCGGAAGTCCATCGAGATAATAGCCCAGGCAGCCAATATAGATATGATTTATGTCATCCGCGGCATGCCCGAAAAAACCTTCTTCGATAATATGCTGGAAGCCGGCAGGAATACTGATAAGCCGCTGGGCCTCTTCATATTCCGACAGGAGGTCATCTCCGAAGACTACATACCCCTGCTAAAAGCCGGAATCGCCATGTATACCGATAGCGCCATGGGGGTATTGGCTTTGTCCCGGTTTGCCCGCTACGCTGAATTCGTCCGGAATAATTACCGCATATAGTAGTATGGGACATTGAAATAACAGCCAACCTCTTGTATGCTTTAGGCGGAAATGCGTACACGGCAGCAGTAGCTCAGGAGGAAAGAAAGTGACCAATGTTATCAAACTGCCCCAGTACATCTGGTATGAGCCCAGAGAAGTCGAGTTTCCTTTACCCGATAGCTGGGAAGTAGCGGTACACCATATTGCCGGCTATGACCGTCCTGCCATGACACCGGATGAAATCAGGGCCGCCATTGTTTCTCCTATCGGCATGCCACCTCTAAGAGAAATGGCTAAGGACAAAAAAGAGGTGGTTATTATATTTGATGACATGACGCGCAGTACACCCGTCTCTGAAATATTGCCGCCTATTTTACAGGAACTGGCGGAAGCCGGCATCGCCGACCACCAGATCCGTTTCGTGGCTGCCATAGCTAACCATCAGGCTCTGGACCGCCTAAGTATAGTCAAAAAGCTGGGCGAAGAGGTAATGTCCCGGTTTCCGGTATATAATCATTGCCCCTTCATGAACTGCACCTATGTTGGCACCACCAGCTTCGGGACTGAGGTTTCCATTAATAGCGAGGTCATGTACTGCGACCTTAAAATTGGCATTGGACAGATATCACCCCATATCTCCCACGGCTTCAGTGGGGGCGCCAAGATAATAATGCCCGGTGTAGCTTCGTATGAAACCGTGACCGCCGAGCATAGCCAGACACATAAGGTATGGAGAGATGGCATAAAAAATCGCGGTATATCATGCATGGGAATCTTTGATGACAACCCGATGAATGCCGACGTGCGGGAAATTGGCCAGATGGCAGGCCTTGATATGAAGGTGGACTGTATCGTTAATATGTGGGGACAGCCGGTGGAAATCTTTGCCGGTGCCCTGGAACCGACTTATAAAAAGGCGGTGGAAAAGGCGAAATCCCACTACATCGTTGCCAACACCAGGGATAACGATATCGTCATCGCCAACGCTTATGTCAAAGCCAGCGAATGCCAGACGGCCTGGGTAAACGCCTATACGGCGGTAAGTCCTAAAGGCGGCGACGTAGTGGTCATTGCTAACTCCCCATCAGGGCAGGTAATACATTACCTGCTGGATACCTTTGGCAAGAATATCTGTGGAAACATCCGTCGCCAGTATACAATTCCCCCCCATGTTAATCATTTCATCCTTTATACTGAATACCCAGAATTAAGAAGCGTGGATCACTTCCCGCAAAAGGATAAAGTCCTGTTAATGAGCAACTGGCAAGAGGTAACCAGGTTACTGGAGCAATTTCATGGAGCTACGGCTAAAGTAGCCGTATATCCGTCTGCTGATATTCAATATTCTACTTAAGAAGGAGCTGATTAATGAAGATTAGTGTAATTGGTGGGGCTGGTTGTGTAGGTTCCAGTGCAGCTCTCAGCATTGCCACTCAAGGATTAGCCGATGAACTGGTGGTAGCTGACATCAGACAGAATGTGCTGGAGAATTATTTCATGGATACCGAATACGCCGCTGTAGTTCACCAGAAAGACCTTTCAATACGTATGGGCAGCCATCAGGATATCAGCGACTCGGACATCGTTATCATTGCTGCCGGAGTCAGTGTAGGCGCCAAAGCCGAGGCCGCGGAAAGCCAGGGCGCCGCTGAAGGCAAGATATACTCGCGCCAGCAGTTAGTGGCTGACAACCTGGCAGTCATACAGGAGTGGGCGCAAGCTATCAACCAGTTCTGTCCCGATGCCGTAGTTATTACGGTTGCCAATCCGGTGGAAGTGCTCAACTATGCCTCGTATTTACTCAGTTCAACCAGAGACCGCAAGAGATTTATCGGTTATTCCCTTAACGATACCATCCGCTTCCGACATGGCGTTGCCCGGGCCATCGGGGTTGAGCCCAGCCGGGTGGACGGTTTAGCCATCGGGGAACACGGGGACAACCAGGTACTGCTTTTCGACACTGTCCGAGTAGATGGCCAACCCTATGCGCTGAAAGAAGAAATTAAACAAGACCTCCGCCAAAAAACAAAGGACCATTTGAAGCATATGCTCAGCCTCAAGGCGGGGCGAAGCTCCGGCTTTCTAACCGGCGCCGGGCTGGCAAAAATGGTTAAGATAATCACCGATGATACCCGAGAAATAATCCCTGCCTGTGCCGCACTGACCGGCGAGTATGGCTACCAGGGATTCAGCATGGGCGTGCCCGTTGTTCTGGGGCGGCAGGGTATTCATGAGATTATAGAATTAGAACTCAACCAGGATGAAAAAGAATGGCTTCAGCAGTCGGTGAACAGCCTGACCGCAGCCACCAAATACGTTACCGATACGCTGGGAATGAAATAGAGAACAGCCCCTGTTCGCTCCCATGATATCAAGGTAAAGCTCCGAGGAGGTACAGGTGAAAATTACAGATATCAAGGTTCATGTCATTGAGCCGGGATTAGAATATAACCTGACGCTGCACGGGAGACACAAGGTGCAGATTGGCATCGTCAGAGTTTTTACTGACGAGGGCATTGAGGGGAATATCGACTTTACTACCCCGGGTTTTCCCTGCAGGCTGCTGGCACAACAAATATTGGGGCTCAAGAGCCGTATAATAGGCGAAGACCCGTTCTACACCGAGGGCATATGGAACCGTCTCTACCGGACCACCCGCTTTCTGATGCCGATATATGCCATGGGCTGCATCGATGCCGCCCTGTGGGACATCGTGGGCAAATCCCTGAGCACCCCCCTTTACCGCCTGTTGGGAGGGTCTAAAGACCGTGTCCGCGCCTATGCCAGCACCCGGACCCCGCCGGACATTGATAGCTTCCAGAAGCTGGCTGAGTCCCTGGTCGAGCACGGTTTTACCGCCATAAAACTCCACCCCTTCGGCGAAGCCGACCGCGATATAGAGCTGTGCCGTGCCATCCGCCAGACGGTGGGCGACAGCATCGATTTAATGATCGACCCGCTGGGTCTTTACAGTCGAGAGGAAGCTCTAAGGGCAGGACAGGTTGTTGACGACCTGAACTTCTACTGGTACGAAGAGCCGCTGCCCGAAAGCGACGTGCAGGGCTACATTGAGCTGTGCCGTCAACTAGATGTGCCGGTTATTGGCGTGGATTCCCTGAATCTGAGCCTGGGAAATTACGCCGATTACCTGGCGCGCGGGGCGCTCGACATGGTGCAGACAGATGCCGCCCGCCAGGGGATTACCTGGAGCAGGAAGCTAGCCGCCATAGCCGAAGGATTTGGCCGTCGTTGCCAGGGCCATGCCTCCGGCCCACCACTCCATCAGGCGGCCAACCTCCACCTGGTGGCTTCTCTCAGCAATAGCGATTTCTTTGAGATGCCGGTGCCCGAGGGGCTCCTCGACGTCGCTATGAAAGATACGATTGCTCTGGAGGCTGATGGATATGTCAGCCTGCCACAGAAGCCGGGGTTAGGACTGGAAATAGACTGGGAAAAAGTCGCTGAAGTCACCGTTGACGTGGTGGAATAAATGGTATAAAAAGATACCATGATTCAAGGCTGTTCGGTCAATTCAGCCCTGGGGCGGTGGGTTCTACTGGCAACTCTATTAGCCAGCGGAACCTCTTTCTTGATGGGAACCGCCGTTATTGTGGCTTTGCCAGTCATCCAGTCCTCTTTAAATGCCAGCATCAACGATCTCCAATGGGTAATCAATGCCCAACTGCTGTCACTGGCATCCCTGCTGATGATTGGGGGGTCACTGGGCGATTGTTACGGCCGAAAAAGGATTTTCATCACCGGGATGAGCCTTTTCGCCAGCGGGGCTATTCTCTCCGCACTCTCTTCCTCCATAAATCTGCTGGTTACGTTCCAGGCTCTTCAGGGAGCTGGTGCGGCTCTGATGATACCCCAGAGTCTAGCCATAATCAATGCCTGCTTCGACGAAAATCAGCGGGGACAAGCCATAGGCCTGTGGGCCGGTCTGTCAGGAGGCGTGGCCTCCCTGGGTCCCTGGGTAGGAGGTTGGCTGGTGGAAAACTTCTCCTGGCAGGCGATCTTTTTCCTGCCGGTGCCTATTATCGTCCTGACCATTATTATCACCGCCATCTACGTCCCGGAAAGTCGAAATGCCAGCATCCGGCACCTGGATTGGCGAGGAACAATCCTCATTATCCTGGGCCTTTTTGGGATAGCCTACGGACTTATCAGTGGGCCGGCTGCCGGATGGAATAATCCGTTTGTTATCAGTGGATTAACTGGTGGGTCCATAGCCGTTTTCTTATTTGTGTTTACCGAGAAGCGGCAGCCGCAACCACTGGTTCCGGCCAGCCTGCTGAAAAACCGCCTCGTCCTAGGTGCCAATGCGGTTACCCTGCTGATTTATTTCGCTCTCAATGGAGTATTCTTTTTCCTGATTCTCAACTTACAGCAAGTTCAAGAGCTATCACCCACCATAGCCGGGTTCGCCTTGCTGCCGCTTATAGTGATAATTACATTTCTGGCTGGTCCAGCCGGAGCCCTGGCTGATAGGATAGGCACACGCTTTCAGATGATTATCGGGCCTATTATACTGGCTATCGGCATGGCCACACTGGCTATCGGTGGCTCTGAGGCAAACTACTTCAGACACTTCTTGCCCGGGTTAATATTAATCGGCGTTGGCATGGCTCTGCTAATTGCTCCGCTCACCAAATTGGCTCTATCCGTGGAGGCACAATTCTCCGGGTCAGCTTCCGGATTCAACAATGCCGTATCCAGAATGGCGGCCTTATTGGCCGTGGCCGTCTTGGGCGCCGTGGTAATTTCAGCCTTTACTGCTCACCTGAATGACACCATAAGCACCTCCAGCCTGGCTCAGCAGGAGCAAGCACAGATTCTAGCCCAATCGAACAACCTGGGCAATATCATCATACCGGGTACATTCGATGAATCATCCCGGCAGTTGGCCGAACGCGCCGTCAAGGAATCTTTCATTTATGGGTTCCGCTGGGCCATGCTGGTGGGTGCCGGTCTGGCACTTGCCGGTGCACTGGTCTCCATAGTTACCTTGCGCGGCTCGCCACCCGGGGGCCGGTCAGTTTCCGTCGGGACTGTCCACGGAATATGCGGCGGGGTAGCTGATAAGAACCCGCAATAAGCTTGGATAGAAGGAGGTTGCCATGTCAGAACAGAAGGATGACAAACCAACTATTGAGCCTACGGTAAATGGTCCCTACCGCGTCACCAACCTCACCGATTTCAAAAACTCCAGGGGGGAGACGATTCCCACGGAACCGGAAATGTACCTCTGCCGCTGCGGAGGCTCATCCCACAAGCCCTTCTGCGACGGAACACACCTGAAAAACGACTTCAACGGTGATAAGAGTCCGGGCAGGGTACCCGATAAAATGGACGACTATGTCGGCCAGGAGATAACCATCCATGACAACCGGGGCGTCTGTGCCCATTCGGGATTCTGCACCGATAATTCCCCCACGGTGTTCAACATGGGGCATGAACCCTGGATTGACCCTGACGGTGCCGACACGGAAGAAACCGCCCAGACAATCAGGTTGTGCCCCTCTGGAGCTTTAAGTTATACCAAAGACGGGGTCCTCTACCAGGACCAGAACCGCAGCCCGGCAGTTACCATCGCCAAGGACGGACCTCACCGTGTGGACGGCGGCATCGAACTCCAGGACCCCACCGGCTCCAAGCCTGAATCAAAGGAACATTATTCCCTCTGCCGATGTGGCGGCTCAAAGAACAAACCCTTTTGCGATGGGGCACACTGGCACATCGGTTTCAAAGACAATAAGAACTGAATTCACAATAATATAGCACCCTTGCTTTAGCAGCTATACGAGAGCCCTATATTATCGATTTTTTAATAGCTTCCCTGGCCCACCGTCCCAGAGGTTTCTCCTGGAAACCGCCATCAACGTAGAGCCTCACAGGTTCTGCTCTGTCGCATAGCTTTTCCAGAGACGGCAAAGCCGGGGCAAAACCGACCTCCCCCATCGCCCAGGCAGCCAGCCCCAGGGTTTCCGGGTCATCGCTATCTAAAACCTCTAATACCTTATCCTGAAAGAAGGCGACGGCTTCCCTTATTCTTGTGCCCAGCCGACCGATGCCCCACAAGCCGCTCTTTATCAAAGCTGGCTCATCTATAGTACGGGCAATCATCATGCTGCTGTACGGGTCCAACAATTGGGGGATAGCCACCACAACTTCGGCTATGGTCTGAGGCGCATTCCAGCCAATCCCGCCGGACTCATCGTTCAGCTGCCACAGGAGACTTCTGATATATTCCCGCACCTGCTCCCGCTGACCGGCCTGCCACCACCGCTTCATTAATTCAGCCACGGCTTCAATTGCCGGCCAACTCAGATTTTCGTCAGCCTCATAAAGACATTGCCGCAGGGCACTCCAGAAACGTCTATCCCGCTGGCACAACTCCAGCAGCTCCTCAAAGCCCCTCTGCTGTAGAAGCGTTTTAACCTGCTGTTTAACCGAACTCCCACTACCCGTTCCCGTAGTACTCACTCCTCAATATTCCGCAGACTTCCAGGCCCTCAAGCTGGCCCCATTTCTTAATGTGCTGTCTCAGGCTGCCTTCGTGGGTCATGCCGATTTTCTGCATTACCCTCCCGGAAGCGGGATTGCGGGTGAAATGGCGGGCATGGATGCGATTCAACCCGAGCACCTCGAAACCATATCCCAGG
>JAHJRU010000114.1 GCA_018830745.1 Chloroflexota bacterium | reverse complement strand
GGAGACCATCCCGGTCAATGACGAAGGCGAAGATGCCGACCCCGAAGGTTGGGGACAGTGGAAGCGATTACGTCAGTTTGCCAAGAAGGCTACCTTTGATGACCTGGCGATTGGTGACCACGTACTGGTGCGCCTGGTGCCAAGCAATGAAAAGCCGGTAGCCAGACTGGTATTAATCTTCAAAGCATCGCCCTACAAGAGGATTGGTGGCACCATCACCGAGGTTTCTCCCTCCAATCAGACTATCACCATCACCCCGATTAATGACGGCGAGCCAGTCACTCTGCGTTACAACGAGGATACCATCTTTAATCTCAAAGGTACCATTGCGGTGGAGCCCGGACAGTTAGCCCGCGTCACCTATCACACCGAGGGCATGATGGCTAAAGTTGTCATGGTACGGCTCCCGGGTTCAACCGACTTAAGTGAACCGGGAAACGGCGATACTGGAAGTAGCTAAAAAGAAAAACCCCTTCAAAGGTAAGCACGGTGCACGCTCAAGTGTTCTTATCTTGAAGGGGTTCACTCTTTTCCTTAACGGCCCTTATACTTTGGCTTCCTTTTCTCCCTGAAGGCGTTGGTTCCTTCCTTCTGGTCTTCCGTTTGCAGTACCAGGGAAGCCGCATGGACTTCACTCTCCAGCGCTTGCTCCAGGGTCATCTGCAAGCCGTTATAAATACATCTTTTAGCCAGGGAGATAGCTACAGAGGGTCCATCAGCTATTCTACGCGCCAGTTCCTTCGCCGCAGACATGAGAGCATCCGCCGTAACCACCTTATTCACCAACCCTATTCTTTCCGCCTCAGCCGCATCAATAGTCTTCCCGGTAAAAATAAGTTCACAAGCCCGGTTTACTCCGACCAGCCGGGGTAAGAGATAGCTGGCACCGGCATCCGGGTGATAGCCCACATTGACAAAAGCCATACCGAAGGTAGCCGCTTCCGAGGCTATGATAATGTCGCAGACCATAGCCATAGAGCAGCCAGCACCCACCGCCGGTCCGTTCACCGCGGCGATTATCGGCTTTGTCAGGTTCCTCAAGCTGAGGGGTATCATGTTTACCTTGTGGAAAAAGTTCTTCATCTCCAGCGAATAGCCTCTCATATCGAAAAGGGGTAAAGAGAGATCGCCACCGGCACAAAAGGCACGACCAGCCCCCGTTAAAATAACCGCCTGTACCGTATCGTCATGGTTCAATTCATTCGCTACCTTGATAACCTCGTCCATAAGCTCCACGTTCCACGAATTCAGCTTGTCAGGGCGATTAAGCGTTATGGTAGCCACGCCATCCTCTTTTTGAAGGATAATGGTCTCATAGCTCATAGCTTATCGTAGTCTCCTTTCCCGCTTGAATTTAATGCTGGCATTAAATATACTCCACTTAAAATAAACAAAACCATTATAGCGCATTCTGGTGGGGAAGGGTAGGGCAGCGGTCTGCCGGAAAGGAGGATGAGTATATGGAAAACGCACTTGGGGAAGCTACGGTTAAGCATACCAGGATATCGGTGACACAAGGAGACATCACCTTGCAATCAACCGATGCCATCGTCAATGCAGCTAATTCTTCGCTGATGGGTGGTGGAGGAGTGGATGGCGCCATCCACCGGGCAGGCGGCCCGGCTATCCTGGAGGAGTGCCGGCAGATTGTAGCCAGGCAGGGCCGTTTGCCCACCGGCCAGGCGGTTATTACCACCGGTGGAAACCTGAAGGCTAAATACGTGGTCCATACTGTCGGTCCGGTATGGCATGGAGGCAGCCGGAACGAAGCTGAACTTCTTGCCAGTGCTTACCGTGAGAGTCTAAAGCTGGCCAGCGAAAAAGGGTTGGGCAGTATTGCCTTTCCATCGATAAGTACGGGGGCATACGGTTACCCGGTGGCGCCAGCGGCTAAGGTAGCCCTCGACGCGGTGGTTTCTTTTATCACCAATGAGACCACTTCACTTGAAGAGGTGGTCTTCGTTCTCTTTAATGCCACCACATACCAGGCTTACGAGTCAGCTCTGGGTGAGGTGATGTCTCAGGCATAACAGCGCCTGATTGCCTTGGGAAAGCTCCAACGCTGTTGCGTCCCCCAGAGGTAAGGGCTATAATTTTAGTGTGGACAATATAGCCGAGACCAAATTACGCCTCCTTTTTGCGCGTGAAGAGATAGCCCGGACGGTTGACAGACTGGCGTCCGAAATAAGCCGGGATTATCTGGACAAAGCACCTCTGCTCATCGGTGTCCTCACGGGCTCGTTTATCTTTCTGGCAGACCTGGCGCGGCATCTT
>JAHJRU010000113.1 GCA_018830745.1 Chloroflexota bacterium | reverse complement strand
TAACGTCCAGGGCGCCTGCGATATGGGTGGTCTGCCCAATGTCTACTCCGGATATCAGTCAGTACTGGATGACAGCACCCGACAAAAATTCGAGCAAGCCTGGGGAAGCACACTGCCATCATATCCCGGCCTCACCGTTACCGAAATGACTGACGCCGCCGCCCACGGGAAGATAAAAGCCTTCTTTATAATGGGCGAGAACCCCATGCTGTCAGACCCGGATATTAACCATGTAAAAGAGTCTCTCGGCTCTCTGGAGTTCCTGGTGGTGCAGGATATTTTCCTTTCGGAGACAGCCGAGCTGGCCGATGTGGTATTACCGGCCTGCTCGTACGCGGAGAAGGAGGGAACCTTTACCGCATCCGATAGAAGAGTACAACGGGTAAGAAAAGCCATAGAGCCGGTAGGAGACAGCCGACCGGACTGGCTGATAATAAGCCAGCTGGCTAAGAAAATGGGGGCATCCGGATTCGACTACAACTCACCGGACGATATAATGGCGGAGATTGCCCGGCTTACACCGAGCTACGGCGGCATATCCCATGAACGTCTGGACAACGGTGAAATCCTTCCCTGGCCCTGCCCCACCGCAGAGCACCCGGGAACCAGGATTCTCCATAAGGATATCTTCACCCGGGGCAAGGGGCGCTTTTTCGCCGTCGACCATCAGGAACCGGCTGAGGTCCCTGACGAGGAGTTCCCCCTCATCCTGACCACCGGCAGGGTCATCTCCCAGTACCATACCGGCACCATGACCCGAAGGGTGCCTGCCCTGGAACAGGAAGCCCCCACCGGATTCGTGGAGCTTAACCCTGAAGACGCCCGGGAGCTATCGATAAAGCAGGGTGAACACGTAAAAGTTAAATCAAGGCGGGGTGAAATAGATATAGACGCCTTTATTACCGACCGCATTGTCAAGGGTGTAGTATTCATCCCGTTTCACTATGCCGAGTGTGCCGCCAATGCCCTGACCAATACCAGTCTTGACCCGGAAGCCAAAATACCGGAGCTTAAGGTCTGTGCGGTTCAGGTCAGCAAAGGAGAATGAGATATGGATAAGGAACGGTTAATAGCGGAAGCAAGCAGATTGCTTGATGAAGGCTATGATGGCGTTCTGGGGCTCCGCCGGAGGTGGGGACACATCGGCCCATATCTATTCACCAGTAAAGAGGAGCTGCCGGAGATGGAAACCGAGCCCCGGTACATGCTGGCTGCCACCATGCGGCAACTGAGAAATAAATGGCCGGACAAGAAATTCGGCCTCATCGCCCGCGGATGCGACGAACGGGCTCTGATAAAGCTGGAGGAAGCCGGTCTGTTTGAGAAAGACGGCTCCGGTTTTATCGGTATAATCTGCTCCAACGAGCAGGCGGAGGAATGCAACTGCGAAAAGCCCATCTATGAGACGCACGACTGCTCCGGTTGCTGGAAATGTATTGAAGCCTGCGATAAAGAGGCTATCGAAAGAATCAACGCCTGCCCCATCGTGGTTCCCGGCGAGTTCGACCAGGGTTTAGCCAAGCGGAAAGCCATATACATTCCCTTCCCGCAGGCTGTGCCCCTTAAATTCACCAGAGATGCCGAGCATTGTCTCAAGATTCGCGGCGAGCTAGACTGCAAGGGCTGTGCCAATGTCTGTGAGGCCGGAGCGATATTTAACGAGGACGAAGCCAAAGAAGAGGAGATAGAGGTCGGTTCCGTCCTGCTGGCACCGGGCTTTGACCCCTTCGATGCCACCATCAAGGGTGAGTACGGGTATGGCCGAATACCCAATGTGGTTACCAGTATGGAATTCGAGCGCATCTTGTCCGCCTCCGGTCCGTACCTAGGACAGGTGATGCGGCCCTCCGACGGCCGGCACCCGGTGAAAATAGCCTGGATTCAGTGCGTGGGTTCACGGGACGAGACCTGCGGCCGCGATTATTGCTCTTCAGTCTGCTGCATGTATGCCACCAAGGAGGCCATAATTGCCAAGGAGCACGACAGCCACATTGAACCCACCATCTTCTACAACGATATAAGAGCCTTTGGCAAGGGATTTGAACGATATGTGGAATCAGCCACCAGCAAGTTTGGCGTGCGATATGTCCGGGGTATAGTATCCACCGTCAAGGAATTCCAGCAGACGAATAATCTCCTCCTGGAATATGGCGGTGAGGACGGCCAAAAAGTGCAGGAGGAGTTCGACCTGGTGGTCCTTTCCGTGGGACTGACACCATCAGCCAGCACCAAAGCTCTGGCGGAAAGACTAAATATAGATTTAGACCGGTTCGGTTTCTGTAAAACCAGCGAGTTCCAGCCCAACAGCACCTCGCGTCCCGGTGTCTACGTGGCCGGCGTCTTCGATGCCCCGATGGACATCCCCGAGTCGGTCATGTGCGCCAGCAGTGCGGCATTCTTAGCCTCGGAGGAAATCGCCGAAGCCCGCGGCACCATGGTGACCGAAAAGGTATACCCATCTGAAATTGAGGTGACCACCGAGGAACCCCGCGTGGGGGTTTTCGTCTGCCGCTGTGGAGTAAATATCGCCCGGGTGGTGGATGTGCCCCGGGTAACCGAATATGCTAAAACGCTTCCCCACGTAGTATACGCCGGGGAAAACATCTATACCTGCTCAACGGATACTCAGGATAAAATGATGGACATCATTAAGGAATATAATCTCAATCGCGTGGTGGTAGCGTCTTGCAGTCCCCGCACCCACGAGCCCCTCTTCCAGGATACTATCAGAGAAGCCGGTCTGAATAAATACCTCTTCGAGATGGCCAACATCAGAGACCAGTGCTCATGGGTTCATGCTACCCACATGCCGGAAGCCAGCGATAAAGCCGAAGACCTGGTACGTATGGCAGTAGCCCGCGCCGTTACCCTCCAGCCGCTGCATGAATCAGAGGCAGCCGTAACACAAAAAGGACTGGTTATCGGTGGAGGGCTATCAGGTATGACCGCTGCCCTCGGACTTGCTTCTCAGGGATTCGAGACAGTTCTGGTGGAAAAAGATAAGGTACTGGGGGGAAATCTGCATCACATACATTACACCCTGGATGGTAACGACCCTCAGGAATTACTGACTTCACTAATTGAACAGGTGGAATCAGAACCAAAGATAACGGTATATAAAGGTGCCGAGGTGAAAAATACCTCCGGCTTTATTGGTAACTACAAGACCGTGATAGAGATGGAGCAGGGTGATACTGAGGAAGTGGAACACGGAACAGTGATTGTGGCCACCGGCGGCACGGAATACAAGCCCACCGAGTACCTGTACGGAGAGTCCGACAAGGTGATAACTCAGACCGAGCTTGAGGGCAGATTAGCTGATGGTGGTGAAGACATCAAGAAGCTGAACTCGGTGGCGATGATTCAATGCGTCGGCTCACGAGAAGAAGACCACATGTATTGCAGTCGCGTCTGCTGCGGGCAGGCTATCAAGAACGCCATTGAGCTGAAGGATGCCAATCCGGATACCGAGGTCTATATCCTCTACCGTGATATCCGCACTTACGGTATGTCTGAACTCAAGTACAGAGAAGCCAGAGACAAGGGCATCAACTTCATCCGCTTCGATGTGGAACGTAAACCCGAAGTCAGCGAAACCAATGGCAGGCTGGAAATAAAGGTTTTCGACTCTGTCCTGGGCACCGATATTATGCTGCAGCCCGAGATACTCGTGCTGAGCAGTGCCATCCGACCTCAGGCTGACGCCGCGGAATTTGCCAGCAAGCTGAAATTGCCGTTGACGCAGGATAAATTCTTTATGGAAGCTCACTTGAAGCTGCGCCCTCTGGATTTTGTTAACGAAGGCATGTACCTTTGCGGCTTGGCACATTCCCCCAAAACCATATCCGAGTCCATCACACAGGCCAAGGGTGCCGTGTCACGGGCATTAACGGTGCTCTCCAAGCCCCAGCTCATGATAAGCGGGGTGGTCTCAGTAGTGGACCCAAGTCAATGCGCCGCCTGTTTGACCTGCGTGAGGGCTTGCCCGTTTAACGTGCCCCGGATAACCGAGGATAAGGTAGCTTACATCGAAGGTGCCGCCTGCCAGGGGTGCGGGATATGCGCCAGTGCCTGTCCGCGCAAAGCCATAAAACTGCAGCACTATACCGATGAACAGGTCATAGCCAAGACGGCTGTTCTCTGTAATACTTAGCCGGGAGGAAATAAAACCATGGCTGAAGATTTCGAACCAAAGGTTGTTGCCTTTTGTTGCCACTACTGTGCGTACTCGGCCGCTGACCTGGCCGGCTCCATGCGCCTGGAGTATTCCCCCAATGTGAGAGTGGTGAAGCTCATGTGCACCGGTAAAGTGGATACGCTACACCTGCTTAAAGCTATAGAGGAGGGAGCGGACGCAGCCTTCGTTGCCGGCTGAGAGGAAGGCGATTGTCATTTCCTGGAAGGAAATCTGCGAGCTAAGAAAAAGGTAGAACAAGCCAAGAAACTACTGGAAGAAGTAGGCATAGAGGGAGACCGCGTGGAGATGTTCAACATCGGTGCCTCTGATGCTCCTCTGTTTGCCCAAGCCTGCAATGAAATGACCGAAAGAGCCCGGAGCCTGGGGCCCAATCCGCTGAGGAAAGAGAGGCAAAAGGTAAAATGATTGTCGCTGAAAGAAAACCCTTTGAAGAGATAAAGGAAAAGATTAAGGACTATAAAAAGGTGTTAATCCTGGGCTGTGGCACCTG
>JAHJRU010000112.1 GCA_018830745.1 Chloroflexota bacterium | reverse complement strand
TATCTTATTCCGGCCGGTAGCCGCCCGCGCCAGGCGTATGGCACTCATGGTAGCCTCCGTGCCGGAGTTAACGAAGCGGAGCATCTCCACGGAGGGTATAGCAGCGCAGATTGTCCTGGCCAGGACCGTTTCCCGCTCGGTGGGAGCGCCAAAACTGGTGCCCTCCTCAACGGCTTGCTTAATCGCCGCCACTACCCGGGGATGAGCATGCCCCAGGATTAGAGCACCCCATGAGCCAAGATAATCAATGAATTCGTTATCATCCGCGTCACGAATTCTGGCTCCGGCACCGCTCTGTATAAACCGGGGGGTTCCACCAACCGCCTTAAAAGCCCGCACCGGACTATCGACACCGCCGGGCAGGTACTGCTGCGCCTCACTGAAAAGCTCGGTGGAACGTTTGGGCTCCCTCATGCCGCCAGCATCACCTTTCAGCCAGCCAGCGAGCCGCTTCCTTGGCATGATAGGTAATGATGACATCGGCTCCGGCTCTTTTAATGGACATCAGAATCTCCAGAACCACGCGGCGTTCATCTATCCAGCCATTCCGGGCAGCCGCCTTGACCATAGCGAACTCACCGCTGACGTTATAGGTCGCCAACGGGTGACGGAAGGTATCACGCACCTGGCGTATCACATCCAGACAAGGCAGCGCCGGCTTCACCATCACTATGTCGGCTCCCTCGGCAATGTCCTGCTCCACTTCCCTCAGAGCCTCCCGCCAGTTTGGCGAGTCCATCTGGTAGGAGCGGCGGTCGCCAAACCCGGGAGTCGATTCTGCCGCATAACGGAAGGGCTCAAATAAAGCCGAAGCGTATTTGGCAGCGTAGGACATAATCGGAACCAGATGGAAGCCGTTTTCGTCCAGAGCCTGCCGAATAGCCTTCACTCTCCCATCCATCATATCGGAAGGCGCCACTATGTCGGCACCAGCCTGAGCCTGGGATACCGCCGTCTGGGCCAGGAGTTCCAGAGATTTATCATTATCAACGTAGCCATCCACCACCACCCCGCAGTGACCGTGGCTGGTGTACTCGCAAAGGCAGACATCGGTCACCACCACCATATCCGGTACGGCTCCCTTTATGGCTTTGACGGCTTTCTGGACAACTCCTTCAGGATGATAGGCGCCCGAGCCCTGCTCGTCCTTATCAGAGGGGATGCCGAAAAGGATAACTGCGGGAATACCGAGCCCGGCTATCTCCTCCACTTCGGCAGGCAGCATATCAGGCGAATAACGAAAGACGCCGGGCATGGAGGCTATCTCCTCTTTTATCTGTCTGCCCTCAACCACGAAAAGAGGGTAAATCAGGTCGTCAACGTCAATCCTGGTCTCTCGAAACATGCTGCGCAGGGCTGGGGTGCGACGCAGACGGCGCAACCGCAGTTCAGGAAAACCGCTCATTTCTCCCCCCTCTGGAAGTATTGTTCCATAGCCTCTATTAACCCGGGCAGGGTGTGCTTCTGAGCAGCTATATCCACCCTGAGACCGGCGCTGGCAGCCGCTGACGCCGTCTCCGGGCCGATACAGGCAATCACCGCCTTATTCAGCATCTCTATATCTTTATCCACCGCCGCTACCAGGTTAGTTACGGTAGACGCGCTGGTAAAGGTTATGATATCAATTTCTCCGGCTGAAAGCATCTCCTTTGCCTGAGAAGCACCCTCAGAATCGGGAGTTGTACGGTAAGCGATGACATCACGTACTTCGGCTCCCATGCGCGCCAGTCCCGAAGCCAGTTGTTTACCGGCAATGTCAGCCCGGGGCAGGAGAACCCGACTCCCAGCCATGCCATATTGCTTGAGCTGAGCTAACAAGCCCGGGGTGGTATACTTTTTCGGCACGCAATCGGCGCGCAGCCCTCTGCTTTCCAGAGCGCGGGCGGTGGACGGACCGATAGCCCCGAGGCGCAGACCATGCAGCCAGCGGGCATCCAGGTCAAGAGCACCCAGTTGATTAAAGAAGGCATCAACACCATTGACACTGGTAAAGATAACCCAGTGGTAGTTTTTCAGATCCAGGATAGCCTGCTCAAGTTGTGCGGGAACAGGTGATGGCCGGATTTGTATGACCGGTATCTCCACAGGCACGGCGCCACATTTCAGCAGTAGCTGGCTGAACTGGCCTGCCTGATGTTTAGGCCTGGTAATGAGCACACGCTTGCCGAATAGTGGACAGTTATCAAACCAGCGAAGATGCTCGCGGAGCCGGACCACCTCGCCCACTACCAGCACGGCCGGGGGTTGAATGTCCGCCTTTCTGGTCTGAGAAACGATGTCCCCCAGCCTGCCAACCACGGTGCGCTGTCGGTGGCTGGTGCCATCGGCTATAACGGCAGCCGGGGTAGCCGATGAGCGACCATTCTCCAGCAGCCGGTCGACTACATAGGCCAAATTCTCCACCGCCATAAGAAAGACCAGGGTATCAACGCCGGTGCTCAGCTTATCCCAGGCAATATCTGAATCCTTATGGTCGACCGCCTTATGTCCCGTTATCACGGCGAACGACGATGCCAGGTGACGATGGGTTACCGGGATGCCAGCGTATGCCGGAACAGCCACCGCCGCTGATATCCCCGGTACAACTTCAAACGAAACGCCAGCTTCAGACAGAGCCTGGGCTTCCTCTCCTCCACGCCCCAGTACAAAGGGATCGCCACCCTTTAATCTGACCACCATCTTTCCCTGCTGAGCCTTCTTCACCAGCAGCCGGTTTATTTCTTCCTGCTCCAGGCTATGGTGCTGCGCCGATTTCCCCACATATATTTTTTCAGCCCCGGGGTGAACTTCACGAAGAATACGGTCATCAAGCAGACGGTCATATACCACGACATCGGCCTGTCTCAGGCAATCCAGTCCCTTCAACGTCAGCAGGCCGGGGTCGCCGGGACCGGCACCAACCAGAAAGACTTTACCTCGCTTGCCTGCTTTCATTCCTTTACAGCGGGCTGCCCCGCTCCCATTTCCAGCAGCCTGTGCGCTAATCGCCGGGCTACCTTCTCCAGAGCCAGGACACTCCCCTCCTCCGATGCATAAAGAATACCGTCACTGCCGAGCGCCATCCCCCGGAGCTTTATGGTATCACCATTTACCACCCCCTGAGAAGTCACGGCGGTGGAACACCCGCCACCCATGGTTTCCAAGAAAACGCGTTCGGCCACTACACCTTGCCAGGTCGGTTCATGATTCAGCGGCTGAACAAGGTTCAGCACCGCCCGGTCGTCGGCTCTTATCTCTATACCCAGGGCACCCTGCCCCACCTGAGGCAAGAAATGCTCCAGGGGCAGGTATTCGGTTATCCTGTCCTCCCAGCCAAGACGTATCAGCGCCGCCGCCGCCATGACTATGCCATCTACCTCTCCAGCGGAGACCTTACGCAGGCGGGTATCAATATTGCCCCTGATACCTTTAATCTTCAGGTCATCACGATACGCCAGCAGCTGAGCGGCACGCCGTGGACTCCCCGTGCCGATTATAGAGCCTGCCGGCAATTCATCCAACTTAACACCACTGGTTACCAGGGCATCCCTTGAATCGAGCCGCTCGGTCACGGCGGCTAATAAAAGCCGAGGAGGCGTTAGAACGGGCATGTCTTTGAGACTGTGTACCGCCAGGTCAATCCTGCCATCAATTAAAGCCTCCTGGACCTCCTTGACAAAAACTCCGTCACCGGATATTCGTTGAAGAGGCACGCTTTTCTGCCGGTCACCCCTGGTGCTTATCCTGGTTATTACGAACTCGGTATCGGGGTAGAGGCTGGCCAGATGGGTCACCACCGACTTAGCCTGAATTAGCGCCAGCCGGCTGCCACGCGAACCGACGGTAATGTGCTTCTTCACCTTGGCTTTTTCCCATCCAGGCGGAAAAGTTCGCTGAGTGCCCGGATATAATCTTCCCTTTTGCTGTGGCCATTCTTGAGGCACTGTATCGGCTCACGGAGCATCTTGTTAACGATAGCTTTGGTCATCGCTTCAAGATGACTCAATTCCTCTTCGGAAAGCTGGGGCAGCTTCTTCAAAGTCAAGCCCAATTGTGCCTGGCGTATGCCCTCCGCCTTTTCCACCAGAGCGGCTATAATTGGCCTGACCTCAAGCTCCTGCCAGTCGGACATGAACCTTTCAAGCTCATCATCCACTACCTCGGTAGCGGTATGTATTTCGTCCATTCTCTGATTATAGTTTGAGTCGCATATTTTGGTCAGTTCGTCAATATCGTATAGAAAGACGTTGTTCACCTGCTTAACCCCGGACTCCACGTCAGGCGGGACGGCGATGTCGATTATTACCAAGGGATGCTCTGGATGGAGGCTCATTACCGACTGCACCGTCTCCAGCTTCAATACAGTATGAGGTGCCCCGGTGCAACTGATAGCTATATCGCAAGCGGCTAATTGCTCCTCTAGATTTTCCATGGCAACCCATTTACCATGCAGCATTTCCGCCAGTTCAATCCCCTTCTCTCTGGAACGGCTGACCACCACTATTTGCGAAGCCCCTCGTTGCCGGCTCGCCTTAGCCACCAGTTTGCCGGCTTCACCGGCGCCGATAACCACAATCTTGCACCGTTTGATATCGCCCACCACTCGAGCGGCAAAGTCAACGGCGGCTGAGCTGACCGACAGGGCACTCTTGCTGATATCTGTCTCAGTGCGCACGCGCCTGCCGACGCGCACTGCATATCGTAAGAGAGACAGTAAGGGAAGCCCCGCCAAACCTGATTTCTCTGCTTCTTCCAGGGCACGTCTCACCTGGCCAAGAATTTCAAACTCGCCGATAATCATGGAGTCGAGCCCGGCGGCTACGCGGAAAAGATGCTTCACCGCTGCCTCACCGTGATAGACGTAAACATGCTGCCTTAATTCCGTCGGAGACAGGTTAGCTCGCGCGCTGAGGAAATCTATGGTAGCTGATTCAGACGGCGCTCCCTCTTCGACCACAGTATAAACTTCAGTTCGGTTGCAGGTGCACAGGATAATTCCCTGATGAACATAGTTGTGTAGAGAAAGCAGTGCATCCTGAAGCTGGCTGGTGCCGATAGCCAGCCTCCCTCGAATGACTACCGGGGTCGTGCGGTAATTTACCCCCACCACGCATACTTGCATCCGTTACTCCACCTTAATGCCTTCTCAGCGCCACGGCTTTCAAACTAGCCCACAGAGAGGTTTTCGCTCCGCCTCTCTGGCCATTCCTTAACAACGTGAGCAGCAAATCCAGGTCCAGGGCTTCCTGCCATTCATCGCCACTCAGCGTAATTTGCTCTTGTTTTAATTCGGAGCGAACCTCGTCAAGTAAATCGGTGAGAGAAGCATACTCCTCCGCAAAAATCTTTTCAAGCCTGGTTCTGATTTTCCGGGCCAGGGCTGGGCTCTTGCCCCCGGTGGAAACGGCAATGACTAAATCTTCCCGGCGGACAATGGCAGGTACAATAAAATCGGACTGCTCCGGGCTATCCACCACGTTGACCGGGATTTTCCGTCGCCGCGCTTCTTGGGCTACCTCTAAATTGGTCTCGCTCTCATCGGTGGCGACGATTACCATGAAGGCACCATGCAGGTCTCCGGGCTCATACTTCTTGCCCTTCACGCTGATTTCCCCGGCTTTCGCCAACTCACCTATCTCCGAGCACACGGAGGGACTGATTACTTCCACCTTTGCCCCGTGCTCTAAAAGACCCTTGACCTTACGCCGCGCCACCACTCCACCACCCACTACCACGCACTTTTTGCCGTGCAGGTTAAGGGATATTGGATAGTAGAAAGAACTCCGCCTGCCGCCTCTCATCGCTAATAACCACCGCTTTGCATTTTATCGAATTTCCTGAACCAACTATTAAACGAGCTTACATCAGCCCTTTGAGCATAAAGTTCCAGTAAAGCCGCCGGAGCACATGAATGTGTATTAACCACTTAATATAGCTTTCTTTAGCCGGAGATATACTCCTGTCATAGTCAAACTCGGCGAACATGGCCCGGCCATGTCTGGTATAGATAGGACACACTGTATGCCCGTCATAAATAGCTTCTGGCTCTCGACCTTTTATGTGTTCCCTCATTCGCTGCGCCAGAACCTTGGCTTGCTCTCTGGCTCCCGAGGCTGTCTTGCCTGACGGGAAAGCGCCCGCATCCCCGATAACATAGATATTATCAACCTTAGTATGCAGGAGTTTATTTTTATCGCAGGGCACCCAGCCGACGGGATCCCCTACCTCAGGGGAGTTTTGCAGCAGGTCCTGGCCCTCATGTGGCGGAATAATTGCCAGCAAATCGAAATTTACTCGATTGCCCTTGAAGTCCTCCAGGGTTCCATTTTCTGAATCGACTGTTGCCGGGGTAAAATCCAGCATGACCTCGATGCCCCTGGACTTAAGGATGGCTTCCAAAGCGCTGGCATAAGGCTCGATATTGGGTGGCACCGATAAAGTGGGTACGGTCAGGATGAATTTATAATTATCCCTTTTACCCTTCATGCGCATAACGGATTCAGCCAGCAGTATGAATTTCACCGGTGCGGCGAGGCATTTTATGGGCATTTCAGCCGCGGAGGATACGATAGTTCCACCATCCAGTCTCCCCAGGGCATCCCGAAGTTTTAAGGCACCGTCCAGAGTATAAAAGGTGAAGACTCTCTCCGCTTTCTCCAAACCTTCTCTCATGCCCGCCGGCTCATCAAGATACAGTTGGGCTCCGGTAGCGATAACCAGGTAGTCGTAAAATAAATCACCGCCCTGGGCGGTGGTCACTTTGTTGTCTTTTGGGCTTATCAGTGTCGCCTCATCGGATATGAGGTCTATTCCGTTTAGAAACAAATCCCTGGTGGGCCTGACCAAGTTTTCCGGCTTCTCCAGGTCGAACAACAAAGGGACAAACCCGGGCTGATATATATGATGGTCGCTTCTTTCCAGAACGGTAATGCCAGCTTCGTCCGGACCCAGTGCCCTTCTCATCCGGTTAGCCGCCATTACTCCCCCGGAACCAGCTCCTATGACTATAATTCGCTGCAATCTTAACCTCTACAAATGCTGTGTTTGGACTGTAAGCAACCTAATAATATACCTGTCATGCGATGGGATTCAAGTTATAGCTAATGTTTGACTAGACCTATGAATGCCTTTTGAACTTCTCGAATTGACAGTTAAATGTCAGAGGGCCTCTACTTCTCACTTCAGCCGCCCCATCTCCCAAACATCTTAATTGCTCCGCAATACCTGGTTTACCCGGTTTCGGTTAACGGTTCTCCTGTTAACCCTGCTGCCTCTGATTATTAGAGCTCCAAAGCATTCAAGACCATATCGTGGACGCCGGCCCACTTCATGTCAAGTTTATACTGGTCTATCAAGTGGGAAATCTCCACCTTGCAATTGGCACAGGAGGTGACTACTATCTTCGCCCCCGTCCGCTGCATCTGCTCGGCCTTCAGCTTACCGGTTACTTCCATACGGAAATCGTGAGAGGCGGTCTCCAGAACCACCCCACCGCCGCCACCGCAGCAGTAGTTCCGGTCCCTGTTGGGTGTCATCTCCCGGAAGTCCATGCAGGCTGCTCTCAGTATTATGCGGGGCTCTTCCATTATCCCGCACATCCGGGTCACGTTGCAGGGGTCATGGTAAGTCACCGTTTCCGGATTGGCTTCCTTGTTGAGCTTAATCCTGTCGTGCTGGATGAGGTCCGCCGTTACCTGCAGTATGTTCTTTACTTCAAAGGGAAACTCGCCCAGAAGCGATGGACCAAGGAACATCAAAGACTTGGTGGCATGGCCACACTCGCCCACCACCAGCGTCTTGCATTTCAGCCTCTTCGCCTCTTCAATGTGCTGCGTTATGATACTGGCCCAGGCTTCGTCATTGAAAAAGGTTCCGTAATTGACGGAGTCGAATATCTTGCTGCTCATGGTCCAGCTGACATTGGCGGCGTACAGTGTGGCGGCAATCCCTTCCATGGTCTCCAGCGAGTGGAAGTAGTCGGTATTGGGTGGAATAAGGAACATCTCCGCACCGACCACATCTATGGGCACTTTGACATCCCAGCCCTTGACCTCTTTAATCTCGTCTTCCCAGAAGCTGACTATGTTACGAAAGGCGGCTTCGCTCATCTCCGAAGCATTGCCGTCCCTCAAGTGGTACCTGACCCCGCGTCCCATGTCCTCCGTAGTCTTGCCCATGACATCATTAATCAGCAGCCGTCCGGTGCGGACTATAGCCATGTTATCAACGCCAAAGGGGCAGAAGATATTGCAACGCCGGCACATATTGCACTGGTAAAAGCGTACAAACCACTCTTTCAGCAGTTCTTTATCCAGCTTTCTTGCTCCGGCAAACCTCCCAAATACCTTACCCACCCAGGTAAAATATTTCTGGTAAACCGAGCGCAGCAACTTGACGCGATAAACGGGGTTGAACTCCTTGCGCGGTAAAGTCTTGTAAATGTGACACTCATCGGCACAGGCGCCGCAATTTGAGCACAGGTCCAGGTTGAGCTTTACCAGTTTCGAGTAGGGAAGTTTTTCCCACTCGCCAAGCTTATCTATCACTTTTTGAACGTCTTCTTTTGTTGCCTCTCCAAACCAGCGTTCCAAAGTCTTTTCATACTCCTCTACTGCTTTAGCTTGGCTATCTGCTTGATTCTCAGTATCCGTCTTCATGACCCCTCTTCCGAAACCAAAATGTATTGTGTAAACAATTGCCCCACCAGGTGGATTGGTTTACCAATGACCGCGTAAATGATGAAAAACTCGGAAAGCAATACGTGCATAAGGAACCAGAAATTCTGTGGCGGGAGTGCCGGGTTAAAGGCAACCACACTCAAGGCAAAGTCCCTGACCGCGTCAGAACTTACTTCATGGAACACTCTGGAGTAGATTCCAACGAGTACTACCACCAGAAGCACCCACAGCCAAAAATGGTCGGCAAATACGGAAATTTCGCTGGACCGGCGGATAAAAAGCCGGCGGGAGATGTAAAAAAGAATCGTTATAGCCACTATCGTCCCGGCGGTAATGCCGATGACATACGATGACTCGCTCGGGATACCTATCCGCTCCCCGAGGGATGCAATATCGATAAACGATCCAAGATGACCTGCAAAAAGTACCAGCAAGCCCAGGTGGAAGAACAAAGCGCCTGCCCACAGCAACCTATCTGCTTTGAACAATGTAGGCCAGGCTAATATCTTCCAGAGCATACTGGTCACTACCCACCTGGTCGGCTTGGGGAACAACCCCCAAGAAAAACCCTGTGGGAGCCGATTCCATCTCCAAGCCCGGTAAATTATGCCGAAGATGAAGAGCAGAAGTGCCAGGTAACCAAAGATTATTACCAGGTACGATAGTGCCGTCACTGTTCAGCCCTCCTCGGGCCTGCCAAAAGTTTATACACGATTTAACTCCTATCGCCTTATCTTCTCGCCTATGATTATGTATAGCCCGTTGATTAAAGATACAAGACTAAACGCATCCGGTAGGTTTGGGCAAGCCGGCTACCTTACAGGCTCCAGCTGCTGGTCCTTTGGGGAACAGCTCATATATTTTCTTGAGGTCTATGCCGGATTTCTTGACCACCATCCGAATGGGTGGCGCTATGCCGAACTCAAGGAAGTAGTTGCGCAGATAATCCACCACGGTCCAGTGGTCTGCTCCCATTTTATCCTGACCCGGCTCTAAAACCGCCTCAATCTTACCGATGTCTTCGGCTACATCCTTGTTCCATTTGTCTGGCTCTTGAATGAAACCGTCATCATCAACCTCTATTTCCACTCCCCCAAGTGTTGCCTTTGCCATAAGTTACCTCCTCTTTAATAATTTTTGCTGGGGATTCAGCGAATTACTTCCAGCAGACAAAGCTGCCTAAAGCCAGATTTTCGCTTCAAGTACCAGTTACTATTTCTGCTATCCCTTCGAGTTCGCTTAATCTATAGCGGATATACCGCCACTGCGATCTTCTCAGTTTTTAGAAAGAGAGGGCTGACGTTTCCGCTCCCGCAACGCCAGGGATACCAAAGCCTCCGCCCACTGCGGTACACCTGAAGCATGCAGGTGGGTATAAGCGGCTAAGACATTCTTATATATGATGGCGTCTGCCTGGCTATTTATACCCCGCCCCCGTCGCATTTTATAGGCAAACTCAAGACCGCCTGACTGATGCAATCTTGAATGGTGAAATTCATGGCCTCGAAGAGTTGAGCCGACAGGAAATAGCGGGTTCTCGTTAGTTACCTCAACCTCCACATAGCCATGACCCTGAGGTTTCTGGCACATCTCAATCTCACCAGGAATCACACCGACCATTTCATGCCACCGGTCGTTCCAGCGTATGCCCCGGCACAGATACATAAGCCCGGCGCACTCCGCATACACCGGCAGTCCGCCTTCAATGGCTCGAGCGATATCCTCCCGCAGGCTGCGGTTAGCTTCCAGCTCCTCCAGGAACATTTCCGGAAAGCCACCACCGATGTATAGTCCATCAATATCAGGCAAACTCTGGTTCTGTATTGAATCAATGAAGACCAGGTCAGCACCAGCCCGAGTCAGCGCTTCCAGGTTTTCCGGATAATAGAAAGTGAAGACCCTATCAAGCATCACTCCCAGTCTAACTACGGCTGTCTTCCTGGTTGAAATTTTGCTATCAGCTATTTGCTCACCACCGGCACGGCGGGCGATAGCCAGTATGCCATCCAAATCGAGGTATCCTTCAACGTATCGGCTGATACGGTCAGTAACGAGGTTGGCGTCCCTGGTCTCCCTAAACGGTATTATACCCAGGTGACGCTGCGGAATACAAAGACTATCGTCTCTGGGTATACCACCTAGAACCGGTATCCCGCAGTGCTGCTCTATGGCTGCCCTGAGCTTGCTCTCATGCCGGCTTTCCGAGATGTTATTCAAAATCACGCCGGCAATATCCGTTTCGGGTTCAAACCGCTGGTATCCCATCACCATGGCCGCCACACTGCGCGTCATTCTGGTAGCGCTAACTACCAGAATGACCGGTACGGACAAAAGACGGGCGACATGCGCCGTGCTCCCCCAGCCGGCTGAATCCAAGCCATCATACAGCCCCATAGCCCCTTCAACAATGGCTAACTCAGCTCCCTTTGAAGCTCTGTAAAAGGAATCGAGGCACACTTCCTCCGGCATCAGGTAAGGGTCTATATTGCGGCAACTCCGGCCAGCCGCAGCCGTGAGCCAGGACGGGTCGATATAGTCCGGACCGCGCTTAAACGGCTGCACTACCAGCCCACGCCTTTTAAAGGCTGCGCATAACGCCAGACTAACAATGCTTTTACCAGAGCGACCCTGAGGTGCCGAAATAAGCACCCCGGGATGCGCTTTCTCAAAACCTTTCATTGGTAACCCGGATTCGCCCCCTTGTTATTAGGTGTGCCCTCATTCGTGGGGCACACCTCTACCTCAATGGTTCAGTGCTTCGCCATATACCCCGGTGGGGCTTCAAGAGATTGCGATGCTTACCCTTTGTGAAACTGCGGGAGCACCAGCATGTTAGTGCTTCCGGTGGAAAACCACATGAGCGTTTCTTCTTCTATGCAGTCATTGACGGCCTTGCGGACAATGTGCTTGTCGTATTCAGCAGAAAGCGCCTTGGTGACGTCCTTCAGGTAGAACTTTGTCTTAACACCCTCTCTGGATGTTTTATTGAACCATTCCAGAACCTTTTGCTTTATCTCTTCATTTTCGCTCATTCCAACCACCTCCTACCATTTAAATTGGGTCGTGGCTCGCAAGGTCTCCCTGGACGACTCGAAGTCATCGATATTCTGCTCAAGGAAAGGCAGTTCTGTCAGTGTAAAGAACCTCTCCCAGCCAATTCGCTCTATCCACTCGCCCACTCGCTCAAACGGGCGGGCATTACCGGCATAGACGTCGATAATGCTCTTAAGGATACCCACGACCTCCGGCCAGCGAGGCGGATTATTGGGAATAAACGGTACAATCACCCGTGAGAGCATGGGAACATGTCGGGCATTGGAAACCTTGCCGCCGGCAAAGAGCGCTATACCGTCCCGTTCCGGATTCATGATAGGCATAGACGGGCAGATGGTGTAGCAGTTGCCGCAGTACATGCACTTCTCATCGATGACGACCACGCTCTTGACATTCGGGTCCGGGTGCCGCCGAATCGCTCCGGTGGGGCACCCTGCCATGGTGGTTGGCAATTCACATTGAGCGCCGAAGGTCTCATCGATAACTCCCGGTACTGCGGTGTGCACGCCCACGACCGCCAGGTCAGAGGCATGAATAGCGCCACACATGTTCAGACAGCAGGCCAGGGAGAGCCGGAGTTTGTGGGGCAGCGTCTTCTCGCCTACGAAATACGGATATAGCTCATCCATTATAGCCTTGACTACACCGGATGCATCCGTAGCCGGGGTATGGCAATGAATCCAACCCTGCGTATGGATAACGTTGGAGATTCCTCTACCCGTGCCGCCAACCGGAAGCCCCAGTTCCTTTATGGCGTCTATGATGGGTTCAACGTTCTCTTTCTTGGGAGTAAGAAACTCGGGATTATACCGACTGGTAAACCTGATATGTCCATCACAGTATTTGTCAGCTATGGCACAAAGGTCACGGATAAAATCCGTAGATACCAGCTTGGCAGACCCGCACCTGACGGTATATACCTCATCACCGGTCTCAGATACGTGCATATAGACACCAGGTTTAATATTTTCGTGGTATTTCCACTTTCCATAGTTCTTGGCAATCACTTCCGGGAGCATCTCCCGATAGTCTGGGGGGCCTATATCGGTTTTAGCCATTTTTTGTTCACTCCTTCAGAATTCTC
>JAHJRU010000111.1 GCA_018830745.1 Chloroflexota bacterium | reverse complement strand
TGTGGCTGGATGGCTGGGCGGGCAGGAGACACTCAACAAGCGCATCCTCGGTGTTGATGAAGTAACGGCTATCATTAACGCCATCACCATTGAAGAGGTCGCCGAAGTAGCCCAGGAGTTACTGCGGGATAACCAGCTACACCTGGCTTTAGTGGGCCCCATTACCGATTCTGCTCCTCTGGAGAAGCTGCTCAAGCTCTAAATGCAGAGTAGCCGCGACCCAAGGCCGCGGCTACTCGTTCTTTCGGGTAATTTCCGGGTATTAGTACATACCTTCCATACCACCACCCATACCACCACCGGGCATGGCTGGCATCTTTTCCCTTTCTGGGATATCGGTAACCATCGCAGCGCTAATCAGAATCATGTTGGCGATGCTGGCAGCATTCTCCAGAGCCGACCGGACCACTTTGGTGGGGTCAACAATGCCTTTCTTGACCATATCACCAAAATCATCGGCCGTGGCATCATAGCCTACTCCCTGCGGACTCTTCTTGACCTGGTCCACAATTACCGAACCGTCCTTGCCGGCATTGGTAGCAATCCACCTGATTGGCTCCTCTACAGCTCGGCTGACAATCTTCAGTCCGGTAGCTTCATCACCGGTTACTTTTATTTTCTTCAAAACCGGTAGAGCATTGATTAAGGCTACACCACCACCGGGTAGAACACCCTCTTCAACCGCCGCCCGCGTGGCTGACAGCGCATCCTCTACACGATGCTTCTTCTCTTTAAGCTCGGTCTCGGTAGCCGCACCAACTTTGATTACCGCCACGCCGCCGACCAGCTTAGCCTGTCGCTCCTGGAGCTTTTCGCGGTCGAAATCAGAAGTGGTCTCCTCAATCTGGGCTTTTATCTGCTTTATCCTGGTAGTGATCGCCTCGTCCTCGCCCTTACCTTCAACAATGGTGGTAATATCCTTATCCGATGTCACCCGGCGCGCCCGCCCCAGGTCCTCAACGGTAACCGAGTCCAGCTTACGCCCGACTTCTTCCGAAATTACCTTACCACCGGTAAGAATAGCCATATCCTCCAGCATTGCCTTACGGCGATCGCCAAAACCGGGTGCCTTAACCGCCAGTACATTTATGGTACCACGCAGTTTATTGACCACCAGCGTAGCCAGCGCCTCACCGTCTACATCCTCCGACACAATAAGCAGATTCTTTGATACCTGGAGTATCTTCTCCAGCGCCGGCAGCAGATCCACCACCGCCGAAATCTTCTTATCGGTAAGCAGGATTAGTGGGTCTTCAATCACTGCTTCCATCCGTTCAGCATTGGTAATGAAATAGGGGCTGATGTAACCGCGGTCAATCTGCATTCCCTCTACATACTCGGTCTCATATTTAATCCCTTTGGACTCCTCAACGGTGATAACCCCGTCTTTGCCCACCTTCTCCATTACCTCGGCAATCAAATCACCGATCTCAGGGTCTTTAGCCGTAATATTGCCTACCTGGGCAATCTGCTCCTTACCCTTCACTTCAATCGACACTTTTTTAAGCTCATTGACAATCGCTTCTACCGCTTTCTCGATGCCTTTTTTGAGCAACATGGGATCGGCTCCCGCGGCTATATTCTTGAAACCCTCGGTGACAATGGCACTCGCCAGTATAGTAGAAGTAGTCGTGCCATCACCACAGGCATCATTAGTCTTGGAAGCTGCCTCTTTGACCATCTGAGCCCCCATGTTCTCAAAGGGGTCCGGGAGGTCAATTTCTTTGGCAATAGTTACCCCATCGTCAATTACACTTGGTGGGCCCCACTTTTTATCCAGTACCACCGGACGCCCTTTGGGCCCCAAAGTAACCTTAACCGCGTCGGCCAAGGCATCAATTCCTCTTTTTAAAGCATGTCTGGCTTCCTCACCGAAGACAACCTGTTTTGCCATTTCCCCTCCTTAATTAATGAAATTACCCTGCAGCTAAGCCTTCTTAGCTAAAATATCGGTTTCCCTCAGAATTACATAGTCGACATCATCAACCTTGACCTCGGTGCCGGCATACCGGGCATAAAGCACCTTGTCCCCTACCTTGACATCCAACGCAATTCGCTTGCCGTCTTCATCCAATCTGCCTGGGCCCACGGCAACAATCTCGCCTTCCTGAGGTTTCTCCTTGACCGTATCGGGCAGGATTATACCTCCCTTGGTGACCTCTTCCCTCTCGGTGGGCTTGATGACCACCCGGTCAGCTAACGGTTTCAATTTAACTACCATGCTTTTCCTCCTTCCTCATAGCTTTAAAGTAAAAATTAGCAATCCCGACCTTCGACTGCTAATTACATAATAGCGCAGTTTGCCATCCCAATGCAACTATTTTTACTATTATTTATAGCCCTTTATGTCCCTCTTTACACATTTATTATCACATTTCTCGCCAAGACAGGTATTTTTCTTCCCTTTTCTATCTTCTGGTATGTTATCCGCCTCTATGGCTCCCCAATATACCCTCCCGACTTTGACCGCTAATCTAAAAAAGTGTAGAATTCAAGCATGCAGCGTGACCCTCACGTTAAACGAAAGCAGTGGGATGGCCAGGACATTCAGACACTGCGGCGTCACCTGGGATTAACCCAGCGCCAGCTGGCTGACCAACTGGGGGTACGCCAGCAGACTATAAGCGAGTGGGAGACCGGTATGTACCTGCCCCGCGGTGCTTCCTCTACCCTCCTTTCCATCATTGCCGAACAAGCCGACTTCAAATATGAAGCTGTTCCTCCTGAAAAACAGGCCAGGCCTTGACCTCAATACACGTTACCGTGTATACTTGTTATCACTTGCTCGCCGGATCTCAATCGCAGGCATAGTTGGGACAGAGAGGGGGTAGGACCAATAGAAGAACCCCGCGAAAGCCAAATAGTCAGCTTGTGGCAGCGCCTGCTACGGAATGGATCTGAGCTAACTACTGACCGCGGTGAGACCATAGAAATACTCTACCCCGGACGGCCCAATGACGGTCAGGGAGCCGATTTCCGGGATGCGGTCATTACCACTGTTGGCGGATTGCTTAAGGGTGATATAGAGATTCATGTCCGGTCCAGCGATTGGCGCGCCCACCAGCACCATCATAACCCCATTTACAACAGAGTCATCTTACATGTAGTATGGAGGCAGAACAGTCCGATAATGACTCGCCTTCAGAACGGGGGAATGGTTCCCACTCTGGTGCTGTGTAAACACCCGGCCGGGGAAAACAATCCCAGCTCTGATTGGCTGTATCACCAGCCCGCCCCGAACAAATCATGCTCCCGTAGCTGGGACAGTTCCGCCCCCCACAGGGCAGTTGAATGCCTGGAAAGCCAGGGAGATAAACGCTTTTTAATCAAGGCGAGCAGATTCAAAGCCGATATAGCCCAGTACGGGCCGGGCCAGACCCTTTACCAGGGAATAATGGGAGCCCTGGGTTATGCTAAAAACAAGCTCCCCTTTCTGGAGCTAGCCCGCCGGTTACCTCTCCCGAACCTGGAGGTTATGGCGCTAAAAAAGACAACGGCCGAAGGGTGCCTGACTATGCTTCAAGCCCTTTTACTGGGAACCGCTGGGCTCCTGCCTTCACAGCAGCAAGCTACGCACCCGGAGGATGCCTTTGGTGATAGATCGGCTACCACCCTGGAGAAGCAATGGGCGTCTTTCAACCTCAGCCAGGCTATGCCAACAGACGGTTGGGACACGTTTCGCGTCAGACCAGCCAACCATCCGGTCCGCCGTATTACGGCTATAAGCCATCTTGTACTCCGCTACAGAAAGACAGGATTATTAACCGAGATGCTCAACCTGGTCCATCACACGCCGCCGGGAAAAGGGTATCGCCAATTAGAAGCCGGACTGATGGTGACCGGTCTTGGCTCCAGCATCCAGATGCTTTCACCTTTACTGGGCAAAGCCAGAGCGGCTGATATAGTTGTCAATGTCCTCCTCCCTTTTACCTTTGCCTGGGGAAGGCTTAACTCCCAACGTGGGTTAAAAAAGAAATCCCTCGAGCTGTATAAGAGCTACCCCCGTCTCGTTACAAATTCCGTAGAGCAACATATGCTTAGCCAGCTGGGATTTAATAGCCGCCTGGTCGATTCCGCCCGGCGCCAACAAGGGCTGATTCACACTTATAACACCCTCTGCACTCAAGGCAAATGCCATGGCTGCCCGCTGAGTACAGTCAACTATCCCAGTTTGAGGCCGGGTATAACATCCAAACCAAAGTCATCAGTCTTGCCAGCCTGAAACCGGTAATAGCCACAGGCAGCCGTCATGGCGGCATTATCGGTGCATAATATCGGGGCAGGTATCAATACCGGCACGGGAGAACTATCCATCAGCCGCTGTCGAAGCAATGTATTGGAGGCCACCCCACCCGCCAGCAGAACCTGCTTGACCCGACGTTCCCGGGCAACGGCCACTGTCTTGGTTACCAGAACATCTACCACCGCTTCCTGGAAGCTGGCGGCTGCCTCAGCAGCGCTGCGGCGACCGTTATCCGGCTCCCCCCAGCGCGCCACTTCACCAGCTTCAACCAGACGGAGCAATGCCGTCTTAAGGCCGCTGAAACTGAAATCGCTGTTCCCCTTGAGCCAGGCACGGGGCAACTGAAAAGAGACCGGACTACCGGTGGCAGCCTTTTCCATAGCCGGACCACCGGGGTAGCCCAGCCCCAGTATCCTGGCCGCTTTGTCAAAAGCCTCTCCGGCAGCATCGTCTCGCGTCCGCCCCAGCACCACGTAGTCGCCGTGCCCTTTAACCAGTACCAGGTCACTGTGCCCTCCGGAGACGATAAGGCATATCAGGGGGAAAGACGGGGCATCGCCACCCAGCCAGTTGGCATAGATATGCGCCTCCAGATGGTTAACGCCGGTAATCGGCAACCCCTGCGCCAGCGCCATGCCCTTAGCCATGTTCACCCCGACCAGCAATGAGCCAGCCAGGCCCGGACCGATGGTAACGGCAATGCCAGCCAGGTCACGCCAGCCAACTTCAGCCTCAGCCATCGCCATCTCTATGGTGGGTGTAATAGCCAGGAGGTGCTGGCGGGAAGCTACCTCAGGCACAATGCCCCCATAGCGGGCATGGATTTCTACCTGAGAGGCTATCTTATTTGACAGAATCCTAGCCCCATCTTCCACTACCGCCGCCGCGGTCTCATCGCAAGAGGTCTCGATGCCGAGGATTTTCATATCTCCAGAATTATAGCATAGATACCTTTGACACGCCCCTTAGCCAATGTTATGATGGCAACAAGACCTGCAATAGGAGGTTATAAAACCCGTTAACGGGGCGGTTTTATATGTCTGATACTGAACCACTACTATATATAGTGTTATTCCTTGTTTGCCTCCTTTTGTCCGGGTTCTTCTCTAGTTCAGAAACCGCCTTTTTCTCTCTGCAAAGGTTCCGGCTGGAGCATTTGATTGCCTCCAAAGTTAAAGGCGCCAGGCTGGTAGCCAGGATGATTGAGCGACCGGAGAGGCTGCTATCCACCATACTGCTCGGCAATACCCTGGTAAATACGGCTGCCGCCGCCCTAGCCACCACCCTGGCTGTCTCAGAACTGGGAGAGAAATATGGTATCATCATTGCCACGGCAAGTGTAACCGTTATCATTTTGATATTCGGTGAGACCACGCCCAAGACAATAGCCGCCCATCACCCCGAGAAGCTATCTTTACTATTTGTCCGCCCTCTAAGGGCAATATCATGGCTGTTCTCCCCCTTCGTGCTAGTGCTGAGCTGGATCGCCTCCGGCTTCACCAGAATGGTTGGCGGAACGCCAATGCCACGCTCTATTATCAGTGATGAGGAAATCCGTACCATGATTTCCGTAGGCCACAAGGAGGGAACGGTCGAGGAAGCAGAAGCCAAGCTGCTCCATAAGATATTTGACTTCGGTGACCGGTCGGTCACCGAAGTCATGGTACCACGCCCCGGGGTCATCGCTATTCAGGGAGGCTCCACCATCGCCGATTTCCTGAAACTCTACGCCGAGTCTCCCCTCTCCCGCTTCCCCATCTTCCAGGAAAATATGGATAATGTAGTCGGCATTCTCTCCGTCAAGGACGTGCTTATGGGATTGGCTAAGGGCACCATCAATAATGACAGCCCCATCGATGAGCTTATCCGCCCGGCCTATTTTACGCCGGAGACCAAACGCATGAACGAGCTTTTCGCTGAAATGCAGGATAAAAACTACCGCATGGCCGTGGCAGTGGATGAATATGGTGGCACCGCCGGTATCGTCAGTCTCAGCGGCCTGGTCGAGGAAATTGTCGGACCGGTAGGTGATGAGCTGGCTGCAGTGGAAAAGGAATACGAGGTCATTAACGAGCACACCTTCCAGATTGACGGCAGCATGCGCGT
>JAHJRU010000110.1 GCA_018830745.1 Chloroflexota bacterium | reverse complement strand
GGGTCTTATTCCCGCCGCCGGTGGCTTCTGGCTGCTGCCCCGCTTAATAGGACTGGGCAGGGCGGCGGAGATAATCTTCAGCGGCCGATTTATCCAGGCCGAAGAGGGGGAGAGGCTAGGTCTATATAATAGAGTGGTACCATCGACGAGCCTGATAAGCGAAGCCATAGCTCTGGCTAAGAGCTTCACCGAAAACCCGCCCATCGGGCTGAAATTCGCCAAAATGATGCTATACCGTGGTCTATCAATGGACTACCGCTCCGGGATAGAGCTGGCCGGGGCAGTTCAAGCCATTGCCCATGGCACCGAAGACCATTCGGAAGCAATTAATGCCTGGCGCGAGAAGCGCAAGCCTTCCTACAAGGGTAAATAAGGTACTCCAGAGCAAGAGACAAAAATTAACCAGAGAGAGCCCATCCGTTACGTCAGGCTCTCTCTGGTTTTTATGTTAAACCTTCAATGCTGCGGAGCGGCAATGAGCCTTAACCGCTTCACCTCATCATACTGGGCAACCATAAGGCTATAACGGGGAAGGCAATCAGCAGAACCAAGTTGAATATATCCATACCAAGGAACCAGAAGGTACCCTTGAAGATGTCCTCCACGGTTATTCCCGACACAACTGACTTCACCGCGTACACGTTTATTCCTACCGGAGGCGTGATGAAAGCTATCTCCGCCATCCTCACCGCAATAATGCCAAACCAGATGGGATCATAACCCAGGCCGACCACCACCGGGAACACCAGGGGGAGGGTCAGCATCAGCATGCCAATAGCGGAGACAAACATGCCCAGTATCAAATATATGAAAAGGATGAATGACAGTATTGCCAGAGGAGGCCAGGGCGCATTCAGCATAACATCGATAAAGGCTCCGGTGACCCCGCTGAGAGCGAAAAAGCGAAGCATGACAAGCACGCCCACCACGGTGGCGAAAATCATGGCCGTAGTTTTACCCGTCTCCAGAAGAGACTCCTTCATCTGGGCAAAGCTGAGCCGCCGCAGCCCCACCGCCATGAGAAGGGCGCCAAAGGCGCCTATCCCGCCGGCCTCGGTGGGTGTGAAGACACCCATGTAAAGTCCACCGAGTATAATCACCATAAGCACCACCATTCCCCAGATGCCTCTCAGGGATAATATCCTTTCCATCCAGGAAGATTTCGGTAGCGCTCCCCCTAAACTGGGATTGATGCGACACCGGACATAAATCATGCCGCTGTAGAGGACAGCTTCCAGAATACCAGGCAGTAAACCGGCGATAAGAAGGGTTCCTACCGACTGCTCGGTAATGATGCCATAGATTACCATGACCACACTGGGTGGTATCATGGAGGCTATGGTGCCACTGCAAGCTACTGACCCCGCTGCCAGCTTGGAATCATAGTTATATCTCAGCATTTCGGGGATGGCAACTTTGCCCATGACCGCTGCTGCCGCAGTGCTGGAGCCGGAGCAGGCCGCAAACCCGGCTGAGCCGAAAGTGGTGGCTATGGCTAATCCACCGGGGAAATGCCCGAACCAGGATCGGGCTGTGCTGAAAAGGTCGCGGGTCAGCCCGGCATAGAAGGCAAAATAGCCCATGAGGATAAACAAGGGGATAACACTGAGAGAAAACGAGGCGGTGACAGAGAAAGGGATAAAACCGGCAACCCCGCCCATTGCCCCCCAGCCCCTGATGAGGGTGACGCCGATAAGCCCGACAAGAGCAGCCGCAAAGCCTATCCATGTCCCCAGCACCACCAAAATCATGAAAACGATAATCCCTATTATTCCTATAACTAGCGGATCTATGTCAATCCCTCCTTATGACTCGGTTTTCTGTACCCCGGTAACAGGCTTCATCCCATATCCAATGATATGCATGATGAAACGGAGGCAGAGGAAAATAGCCCCTATGGCTATCAATGCCTTCGCTGGCCACATGGGGAAAGCAATGGAGAGGCTTACATCGTTGATGACGTAAGCCTCTATCGCCTTTCCAACCATAAAATAAGCGATAGTGCCGAAGGCTGCCAGAGACACCACCGAGTGAAACACCTCAAGCGCATCGTAAGGGCGCCCCCCTTTGACCACCCGGGTCATGAATATCTCCATCCTGATATGTCCGCCCTCGCGATGGCAATAGGCCAGGGTGAGGAAGACGAGTACCGTCATCATCATTTCCATGAAGTCGATATACCCATCTATCGGGTTATTAAAGATGTACCGGCTAACCACCTCAGCCACTACCATAAACATAAGCCCGAGAAGTCCGGCAAGACCCAGGTAGCTCAACCATCTCTCGGCAGCGCTAAAACCTCTCTCGATATTATCAAAGGTTGAGGAGCGCCCGGAGATAGTCCCTCCGGTGCGCCCCTCCTCTACATCTACGAGAGCGTCAATCATCGTGGCTGCCCCTAATTATTGACATGCCTGGTAAATTCAGCAGCATTTTCTTTTGCCCCCAATCCATAATCTCACTTCTTATTACGCGCTTACTTCGCGGCGTACTTGGCTCTTATCTCGTCCCTCATCTTAATGGTGTAGTTCAGGACCTCAGTGCCGGGAAGCCCCTCGGCGTCTTTAGCCTTAGCCCAGACTTGCCAGTCCTGCTCCGCTACTGCCATGAGCTTGGCTCGCTCCTCCACCGGGAACTGGCTAACCTCGATACCCGCAGCTTGGAATTGGGGTATCCACAGCAAATCAGACTCCAGAAGATATTTATCATATCTTTCACCAGCCAGTGCCGAGGAGAATCTGGCCAGCGTCTTCCACTCCTCGGGCAGAGCCTTCCAGGAGTCTTTATTGACGTAGACTAATATGTCGGTTACCTTCAGGTCTATGCCAAGAGTGGCGTACTTGGACACTTCATGAAGCTTGTACGAACCAAAGCCGTAGGTCCATTGAAAGAGTACGCCGTCCAGCATGCCGCGCTCCATGGCAGTGTACATCTCCGGTGCCGCCAGGTTGCTTATAACTGCCCCATAATACGCAAGCGGTGCCCCGGACGTGGGGTCAATCCTCATCCTCACGCCTTTGAAGTCCTCGACCTTCTTGATGGGCACTTTACCCATGTAGTTGTAGGCGCGCAGAGTGACGGGGAACAGTACCTGGGCATTCCAGGAGTCCAGCTCTTTCTTGACGGCCGGATGGTTCTGCACTGCCCATAACCACTCTTCATCTGCCTTAACGCCCGCACCAGTGCTCATGAAGGCTAGCTGGCACACATTGGACAGGGGAAGCTTGCCCGGGCCGTACATGCTGGTGTATAGAACCGCATCGGCCAGGCCCGCCTTCAGCCCGTCTATGCCTTCTCTGGCGGGTATCAGTACCTAGCCATAATGGACCTGTATTTCCCAGCGTCCGCCGGTTTCCCGCGCCATGTCTTTAGCAAAATCTTCAATGGGATAAGTCAGGGT
>JAHJRU010000109.1 GCA_018830745.1 Chloroflexota bacterium | reverse complement strand
GCAGCAGGGTGATACCACCATCAGTTCGAACGGCAGTCAGCAGGTACCGGGCGACATGCGCATAGGGGACAAACATCTTGGTGCCGTTGACGATATAGTGGGCATTGTCTAGCACAGCGCTGGCTTCTATCCCATCCGCAGTATAGCGGGCGCTGGGCTCAATTAAAGCCATAGCGAGGATGGTTTCGCCACCGGTTATTCCAGGCAGAAACCTGGTTTTTAGCTCTTCCGTGCCCGTCTCTAATATGGGCAGCCCGCAGTGAACCACGGTGGACACGAAGGGCCCTGGAACCATGGCTCGACCCATTTCCTCAAGAAGGACTGTCAGGTCCAGGAAGCTGCCACCGCCGCCACCGAATGCGGTGGGGAAGGGGAGCCCCAGCCAGCCCAGTCCGGCTATCTTGTGCCACAGGTCTGGCGGATAACCGGTCTCGTCCTCCTCCATCTCCCGTACCAACCGGACCGGACATTCCTTTTCCAGGAAGTCGCGGGCGGCAGCTTTCAGCATTTCCTGCTCTTCGCTTAGTCCAAAATCCATGCCATTCCTTTCGGCGATGATTCTTAACGTGGTAAGCCCAGTCCCCTGGTGGCTACAATATTCTTCTGAATCTCCGGAGAGCCGCCGGCCATCGTCCATGGAAGATAACCAAAGAACGCCTCCGAAATTGTCCCGCCCAATGGTGACCGTTCTGAGCCTTTCGACAATTGGCCATAAGGGCCCAGGATATGCAGGCAAGTTTCAGCCACACGAACGCTCAGGTCAGCGGCAAACTCTTTAGATATGCTGGATTCATGGACCGGGTTATCGCCTTTCTCGCGCATCCATTCCACGTAGTAGTTAAATAACCGCGATGTTTCAATACCAATAGCCAGGCTGGCTAATTTGTGCCTGATTATGGGGTCTTTGGCCAGGGAATCTCTTTCTTTGACATAGCCTAACATGCGGTCCAGAGTCCGTCGGGAGTTAGCCAGCCACCATATGCCTGACCGTTCGCCGTTGAGGGTATCCATGGTTATCTTCCAGCCATTGTTTATCTTGCCGATGACATTTTCCTTAGGAACTTTCACCCCATCAAAGAATGTTTCCGACCATACCGTCCTGCCGAGCAGGTTTTTCACCGGGTTCCTGATGATGCCTGGAGAGTTCATATCAAGGATGAACATGGTGAGTCCACGGTGCGTGGGAGCCTCAGGGTCGGTGCGGAACAGTCCGATAGCCCAGTCAGCAATGTAGCCCATGGTTGTCCAGGCCTTCTGTCCGTCAACGACAAAATGGTCTCCCTTGTCAATAGCCCGGGTAGTAAGACGTGCCAGGTCGGAACCAGCGTCAGGCTCACTGAAAAACTCGCACCAGATGGTCTCCCCTCTGCCCATTGGGGGCAGGTGCCTTTCCTTCTGCTCGTCGGTGCAGTAGCGGACCAGGGTAGGGCTTATTATGGCGTAGGTAAGACCGGTATCCAGTCCGGGAGCTCCGTGATAGACAATCTCCTCATCCAGAATAACATATTTAAGCCTTGACCCCTGGCCACCATATTCTTTGGGCCAGGCAATAGACAGCCAACCTTTCGCTCCCAGCTTCAGTTTAAACTGGCGATAAAAAGCCCACTCGTTCTCTGTTTCCAGTGCCTCTTCCGCAAAAAAATCTCCCATTTGCCAGTCTGGGGGGAGTTCCTTCTGGCAGAAGTCTTTTACCTCCTGGCGAAAGCTCTCCAGCTCTGGAGAGAAACGAAAGTCCATGCCTGTGCTCCTTTGTCTACAAGGGTGAGATGGCATTGAAATGCGGTATTACGTGATTGATTATAGCCAATCGAAGACGGAACCGTCAAACCCAGTTTCGGGATAGCTGTGTTTAAGCTGCAGTCTTGACAATGCGCAACCAATAATATATATTCACTCTATCTGAACTCAGAGCAGCTCGCGCCGACGAATCTACAGCAAAGGAAGAGTATTATGAGATTAATTGTAGCCATTACCGGAGCTTCAGGCTCAATCTACGGCGTTAGACTACTCGAGATGCTTTCAAAACTAAACATTGAAACGCATCTGGTAATATCGGAGGCGGGAGAGAAGAACATTGAGTATGAAACCCATTGGAAGGTTGAGGACGTAAAGGGATTAGCTAGCTTCAACTATGACATAAAAAATATCGGGGCGAGCATCGCCAGCGGTTCCTTTAAGAGGGATGGTATGGTGGCAATACCTTGCTCCATAAAAACCATGTCCGGATTGTGTTATTCCTATGCCACCAACCTGATACTCCGAGCCGGTGATGTTACCCTCAAGGAGAGAAAGCCGCTGGTATTGGTGGTACGGGAGACCCCGTTTCATAAGGGACATCTGGCGGCTATGTTGCAGCTAACCGAAATGGGGGCGATTATTATGCCACCCATTCCCAGTTTTTACCACAAGCCTCAGACGATTGATGATATCATTGACCACACCGTCAGCCGGGTGCTGGACATGTTTAACGTGGAACATAACTTCGCTCCCCGGTGGGCTGGCCTGCAAGGTTAACCTCTACCTGTAGGGAGGGGATTACATATGAGAAGATACCGCGCCAGCCGAGGCCAGGGACGAACCAGGGTTAGTCTCTGGGCGGATTACATGGGGAGCGATTTGGTGGTCTGTATCTACAATGAGGGTGCTCATCTGGGGGCGGTGGCGGTGGCGGAGTACGATTTCAAAGAAGAGCGCGCCTGTTCTTCGGTGATAACACGCCTCGGTCACCGGGATGATGAAGTAGCCAAAAAGCAGGCTCACATAATTGCCAGACAGACCAAGCAACCGGTGTGTGTCATAGCCGGCATCCACCTGGATGACATAACGCAAGAAGAGATAGTAAAGATACTGGCTGAAGTAGACAAGATGGTATCGGGGTTCATCCGGCGTGTTATGCTAAATAATCCAGGGTAAACTCAAGCGATGGGCATTCTTGACCCTGAGACGCAGAGTTATTATACTTTATGGGAGGGTAGTGACTGATACACCCTCCAGATTTTCACTCCAAACAATGGGCATTCTTGACCCTGAGACGTAGAGTTATTATACTTTATGGGAGGGTAGTAACCGTACACCCTCCGGGTTTTTCACTCAAAGCAATGGGCTCGTAGCTCAGCGGCAGAGCGGTCGGCTCATAACCGATTGGTCGCAGGTTCGAATCCTGCCGAGCCCACTTTTGAAGCTAATAATAGTATTATTTATATGTTGAGGGATTGGTATGAATTTAGTAGGGCTATATGTTGATGTAGAAAACCTGCAGGATATCGCAAAACAAGTAATACTATCTACATTTGCGTCTTGGCCCGATGAATTTCCGAAGCCTACAATGCTACGACTGTATGTAAGAGCAGATAAAACAGAATTGTGGCATATATGGGCGACAAACAAGTTCCCTTCTCTTGATGTACAGGTAAAAGGTGTACAGCATTACATTTTGAAGGGCTCGAAAAACTCAGCAGACATATCGTTAGCTCTAGATGCACTAGCAGATATTCTAAAGGGCAGATCCACTCATATAGCAATATTAAGTGATGATAGTGATTTTGCTTCTTTATACACAAAAATACAATATGAATTACAGATTAAAGAGATCCAAAACATTCCATTCCTTTGGTTTGTTACAGACCGTCCAGATACTCGCTCACCAACTTTGAGCGATTTCTTTCCAACAGAACACTTGCGTATGATTAGCTGTACTTCGGTTAAGGAGACTTCACCTGAACGCAAGGGAGAGCGCTCGATTGAACAACTTACTTCAAGTGAAGAGGAAAAAATCTCACTGACTATTATTCAAGAAATGCCGCTTGGAGTTTTTAAAAGTACTGACTGCAAAAGGATAATAAATTTCTACTTCCCTCAACACCATTTAGCCAATTTAGACAGTGCAGCCTTCGGTGTGAAAAACCGCGAACTTTGACCCACTAAACGGCCTTTTTACCACCATCATTGACCCACCTAACCAGGATCTTTGACCCACCCGG
>JAHJRU010000108.1 GCA_018830745.1 Chloroflexota bacterium | reverse complement strand
TATGCCGCCTATACCCTGGGGGTAAAAGGGGCGGTAGCGACGGCGCTGACGGTTATGGTGTTTCTGTTCCCGTATGCCATGATTCTGGATTCCCATCCCAGCGCACTGTTTCGGCCCACGGCTTTTGCCCTTATATTAAGCGCCGTTGGTGCCGTAATTGCCATGCTGCAGAAAGGTGATGAGCAGCGGCGGCGCAGCATGAATGAACTTAAATGTCTCTATGACATTGGCCGGGCGGCGGATGAAAAAAGTGGCATGGATAGCTTTCTTTCTACGGTGACGGAGCTTATTCCCCGGACACTCAATTGTCAAAGAGGGACCGAGGTCAGAATAGCCGTGCGTGATAAGGTATTCCAGACCGCAGATTTCGATGAATCGGTTAATGGCAAGGTAGTGGAGGAGCTGGTGATTGGTGGTGAAGTGTTGGGTGCGGTGGAACTATATTGCAATGGCGGCGGGGCGTATCCCAAGAAACAAAATCATTTTTTTAGGACGCTGGCGGAGAGGATTGGAGGAGCGGTTCGCGAAATAGAGCTGGAGCAGTCTCTGGAGGGCTATTATGAGCGGCTGGAACAAGAGGTGGAGAAGCGAACCAGGGATTTGGAGGAGGCTCAAGAAAAGCTTATTCGTTCGGAGAGATTGGCAGCCGTGGGTGAATTGGCGTCCGGCGTGGGGCATGAGTTGAGAAATCCGCTCAATGTAATCCGCAATTGCGCTTACTTGCTTAACATGATGCAGGAGGGCAAAGCCGATGGGGAGACACTCAACACCCTGAAGCTTCTAGACCAGCAGGTTGACATATCAAACCGGATTATCTCCGACTTATTGAATTTCACCCGCGTCAGGAAACCGTCTCCGTCCCGCATTGATATAAACGGATTGGTTAAGGAAAGCCTGTCATGGGTTGTCGTGCCGGAGGATATAACGGTAGTTGACGATTTAACCGTTGATTCCATGCAGACCATGGTTGATGCGGAGCAGGTAGGGCGTGCCTTTGCCAATATCATCGCCAACGCGGTTCAGTCCATGAAAGACAAGGGAGAGCTCAGGCTAAGTAGCGGTATTGAAGATGATAGTGTCTGGATTAAGGTTGAGGATAATGGCTGCGGTATAAGCAAGGAAAATCTGAATAAGATATTTGAGCCACTGTTTACCACCAAACCGCGGGGTATTGGCTTGGGTTTGGCTATCACCAAAAGACTCGTGGAGCAAAACAGCGGCGAAATTGAAGTTACCAGTCGAGTAAATGGTGGGACAGCTTTCATTGTAAGGCTCCCACTTGAAAAAAAGGAGGCGAAAGTAGCATGAACGAAAAAGCGAGCGTACTGGTAGTTGACGACAACGCAGACCTTTTGAATACTTTCTCCCTGATTCTGAAGATGAAGGGTTTCAATGTGGATACCGCGGAGAACGGGCTTTCCGCCGTGAACAAGTTCAAGAAGCGCTCTTTTGATGTTATCCTGATGGACCTGATTATGCCTCAGATGAACGGGGTAGAGGCGTTTCGGAAAATCAGAGAGATTAACCCCGGCGCAAGGGTAATCCTGATGACGGCTTATTACGAGGAAGATGAAATAAAGACGGCTCTCAATGAGGGTGCCTACCGAACTGTCCATAAGCCGGTTGATGTTGCCCGGCTCATGGAGGTGATCGGTGAGGCTACCATGAGTCTGCCGGTGCTCATTGTGGATGATGACGATGACTTTCGCCGAACCATGGCGCGTGCACTTGAGCTCAAGGGGTACCGCGTGGATGCGGCTGGCAGTGGGGAGGAGGCGCTCCAGATTGCCCAGGAACGAGACTGTCAGGTAGCCTTTATTGATATCAAGATGCCGTCTATGAATGGACTGGAGACTTATCTGAAACTAAAGGAAATCAATTCCACCATGAAGACGGTCATGATGACGGGTTACGGCGATGAAGTAACTGACATCGTGAACAAGGCTATGGCGGCGAAAGTCACCACCTGTCTGCGCAAACCATTTGACCTGTCAATGGCGGTGGATTTGATAAGTCCGGTTAAAAGTCTGTGATATTGTCTCTGGAGCAGGGATGAACGATAAAGCGCGTATACTAGTAGTAGATGACGATACCGGATTCCTGCAGGTTGCCGGGAGCATCCTGCGGGCAAAGGGCTATGAGGCGGATACTGCTGCCTCGGGAGATGAGGCGGTATCACGGATTAAAGAGCACTTTTGCAATGTAGCTATCCTGGATATTAGCCTGCCTGATATTGCCGGCACGGAGCTGTTATCCACGCTCTTGAATATCAATCCCGATATTCTGGCGATAATGCTGACTGGGCATTCTTCGGTTCAGAACGCTGTGCAGTCGCTGAATCGGGGTGCTTTTGCTTACCTGGAAAAACCCTTGGACCCGGAGCAGCTGCTTTCGGTCATTAACCGGGGTCTGGAAAAACAGCGGCTGGTCCTGGAGAACAGGCGGCTGGTGGAGGAACTGAAGCAGCGTAACCGCGAGACCAGCATCCTTCTATCGGTATCCCAGTCGGTAGCCCAGTCCCTCGATTTGCCCCAAATCCTGGATTTGGCGTTGAAGGAAGTAGCGCATTCGCTGGATGTAGATGCCAGCTATGTTTGCCTGGGTGAGAATAGCCACTTGACCCTTGAGGGATATTATGGGTTTACCGAATCGGTGGCGCAGGAAATGAAGCACATAGAGGTTGACCATGCTGCCCTCAGCTATATCTTCCAGCAAACAGAGCCTGTTATTATTGAGAAGATTGCTGACAGTGGCGAGCCCTTTTTAGCTTCTCTGTCCAGAGGAGGATATCAGTCATGTGCCGGCATACCGCTGATGATGGCTGGGGAACGCCTTGGAGTTATGGGATTGGCTACTCGCTCCGAACGCTCCTTTTCACCTGGAGAAGTGGAGCTACTGGAGGCTATCGGGCGTGAGATAGCCATAGCCGTACGAAATGCCCAGCTCTACGAAGAAGCGTCCAGCGCTAAAGCGCTCAGGGAACTCGATGCCTTGCGGACTGAGATACTGGCCAATGTTTCTCACGAACTACGAACGCCGCTGGCGGCTATAAAGGGCTTTGCCAGCAGTCTCTTGCAGCCGGATGTTTCATTTGACGAACCAACCTGGCAGAGCTTTGTGCAGACCATCGATAGCGAGGCGGACAAACTAAATGGCTTAATCGAAGAGCTACTGATGATGTCGCGCCTTGAGGCCCGGGTTCTGGAAGTCAAAAAAGAGCCTCATAATCTGGCGGATATACTAGAATCGGTAAGGGGCAGATTGGTCAATGTTACGGTAAGGCATAGGCTTCAAATCGCCGTTCCTCGTGATCTGCCTGAGGTCGCCATTGACGGGGCGCGAATCGGGGAAGTGATTACCAATCTGGTGGAGAATGCGGTGAAGTGCTCTACGGAGGGTACCGAGATTACCGTAACGGCTGACACTAATAACGATGAGCAGGTGGTTGTCAGTGTTAGCGATGAGGGCATTGGCATACCTGCGGAACTGCACCAAAAGATTTTTGACCGCTTCTATCAGGTAAGTAACCCGGTGGCTGAGCGCAAATCAGGAGCAGGCCTGGGACTCTGCATCTGCCGTGGTATTGTGGAAGCTCATGGTGGCAGAATGTGGCTGGAGAGTGAGCCGGGAATCGGAAGTAAATTCAGCTTCAGCATACCAAGCGTATAAGGAGAAGAGAGAGCTATGGCTAAAACACGTGTCCTTGTGGTAGACGATGATCCGGCAATATCAAGACTTCTTTCCACCAATCTTAAAGCCAGGGGTTATGAGGTTATTACTGCCATGGATGGGGCAGAAGCCCTGGAAGCACTGGATAGCGAGATAGTTGACCTGGTGATACTTGACATAATGATGCCCAAGGTGGACGGTGTGGAAGTGTGCCGTCGTATACGGGAATGGTCGCGGGTGCCGATAATAATGCTCAGTGCTATGGGCGATGAGAAGGGCAAGGTGAATTGCCTGGAGCTGGGCGCGGATGACTACCTTACCAAGCCTTTCGGTATGGCGGAACTTATAGCCCGCCTAAATACTGCCCTGCGCCATGCGGATACCTCCAATGTGGCACCAATGCCAGCTACTTTTAATTCCGGGGAACTGGAGATTAACTTTCCGGGCAGACGGGTCACGGTGAATGGGACTGAAGTAAAGCTTACGCCAACGGAATATTCGCTGCTGCAGCATATGGTGGCTAACGTTGATAAGGTGCTTACTCACAGTATGCTGCTTCAAAAGGTGTGGGGGGAAGAATATTACTCGGAAAAGGAATATCTTCGCGTCTTTATCGGGCGGCTGCGTAAAAAGATTGAGGCCAACCCGGAAAACCCCAAATATATTGTTACCGTACCCGGTGTAGGCTACCACTTTGCTCAAACATCATAGAATGTGGCGCTAAATATAGCAAATAAACGTCCGCCATTCTCCGGCGGACGTTTTTATTCTAGCAGTAAGCGGACTCCCCCAAAAACCCAAAATATAATAAGCGCCCCCTGCGCTTGCCAGTGCGTTCGACAAAACCTACTTAACTATCTCTGGTAAAACATGTTTGCTTATTCTCACCGTTAAAAACAACTTCTATCGTATCGTAACGCCCACCACATATTGCCCTAAGAGTTGATATTTCACTTCTCGCCGCATCGTCTATCAGATACCCCCTTTTCTTCTGGATTGACCTATGGCTGAGTCTTCCAGAACGTGAACATAATCGTCATGCG
>JAHJRU010000107.1 GCA_018830745.1 Chloroflexota bacterium | reverse complement strand
TCACCTTTACCTTACCGGTTACCAGTAATATATTGCCCTCCTGCCATAGTTCCCGGGTATCAGTGTAGACCTTGGGCCAAACCATAGCCTCAATTCTACCGTCCAGGTCTTCTAGAATAACGATGGCAAAAGGCTTGCCGTCACGGGTAAACCGTTGAGAAACCTCCGCCACCATGCCGGCCACAGTAACGACCTGCCCTGCCCTATCAGCGTCAATCTGTCCGCACAGGGTAGCCTCCGAGCCAATTTTGCCCACCACGGAGCTGAAGGGGTGCTCAGACAAATAAACCCCCATCAGCTCCCTTTCCCAGGTAAGCCTGTCCTTTACTGATATACCATCTCCGTCCAGGTCAAGACTGGGAAGGGGCACCGGGACGGTCTCCCCCCACAGGTCAAACATGGTGGTCTGCCCGGTATCACGCATGCGCTGTTCCCGCTGAGCTAAGGATAGAACCTTATCAATATTATAGAGCAGGCTACCGCGGTCGCCAAGACAGTCAAGCGCTCCGGCCTTAATCAGGCTTTCCAGCACCCGTTTATTCACCCCCCGCAGGTCGCAGCGACGGCACATATCTTCAATCGACTGGAATTCTCCGCCGTTATCACGCTCGGCAATAATGGACTCTATGGCTCCCTGCCCCACATTCTTGATAGCCGCCAGCCCAAATCGGATAGCAGTTGTACCATCCTCCTCTATTGAGAAGATAGCCTGACTGCGGTTTATACTTGGTGGAAGAACGGTGATACGCAGACGACGGCATTCAGCCACTGCATTAGCCACTTTTTCCGTCTGGCCCGCATTGACTGTCAGGAAAGCTGTAATATACTCCACCGGGTAGTTAGCCTTGAGATAGGCAGTCTGGTAAGCAATAAGGGCATAACTCACGCTATGCGCCTTATTGAAGGCATAGCCGGCAAAGGGTTCAATGAGGGCAAAAACCTGGCTGGCTAATTCTGCGGTGAACCCGTTCTTCTTAGCCCCGGAGATGAAGTTACGCTTTTCCTGCTTCATAACCTCAGGGATTTTCTTGCCCATCGCCTTGCGGAAGATGTCAGCCTGTCCCAGGCTATAGCCCGCCAGAGCCTGCACGATAAAGAGCACCTGGTCCTGATAAACAATCACCCCGTAGGTCTCTTCCAGAATGCTCTCCAACATGGGATGGGGATACTGGATAGGCTCTAAACCGTGCTTGGCTTTAATGAAGGTCGGGATGTGCTCCATCGGCCCGGGGCGATACAGAGCCACCATAGCGGCAATGTCACTGAAGGTGGTAGGCTTGAGCTCTTTAATGTGGCGGCGCATGCCCGCCCCCTCCAGCTGAAACACACCCATTGTTTCTCCGGAAGATAGCAGGTCAAATGTCCTGGCATCATCCATCGGGATATGAAGCAGGTCAATGTCAACCCCGCAATGCTCCCGAATAACCCCCACAGCCTTGCTCAGGACGGTCAGATTTGCCAGCCCGAGGATGTCCATCTTGAGCAATCCTATCCGGGCGATATCCCCCATGGTAAATTGCGTCATCACGGTAGCTTCATCGTTACCCCGGCTCGCCCGCTGTAAGGGAACATAGTCAGACAGGGGCTCCTTGGAAATAACCACGCCAGCGGCATGAGTGCTGGCGTGACGGGCAATACCCTCTACTTTCCTGGCTTTATCAACCAGGCCGCGTATGATGGAATCCTGCTGGTAAATCTCCGCCAGCTCGTTGTTTTCCTTCATCGCACGGTCCAACGTCATACCGGGAGCAAAGGGAATCAGTCGGGCTACCCGGTCAACATCGTTGTAGGGCATACCCAGCGCGCGACCCACATCCCTCAGAGCCGCCCGGGCACCCAGCGTACCGAAGGTGATAATCTGAGCCACATGGTCCTGCCCGAACCTTTGCGTTATATAGGCAATAACCTCATCACGACGCTCATCCTCAAAATCAAGGTCGATATCGGGCATCTCCTTGCGCTCAACATTAAGGAAGCGCTCAAAGACCAGCTTGTTTTCCAGGGGGTCCACCGAGGTGATACCCAGGCAGTAAAGAACGATGCTGGCAGCCGCACTACCCCTGACACCAAACATGATATTGCTCTTTTTAGTGAAGGAAATAATGTCCCAGACAACCAGAAAATAGTTGGCAAACTGGGTTTCTCTTATTACGTCCAGCTCATACTTCAATCTCTGCTCTATCTCGGGCGTAGCCTGGGGATAGCATTGGGGCAGACCCTGATAACACAGGTCAGCCAGAAATTCGTCCGGGCTTTTGCCATCAGGTAGTTCTATCTCCGGCAGATGAAGCCGTTCAAAATCCAGCTCCAGGTTGCATTGCTCGGCAATATGCCCGGCGTTTTCCACTGCTTGAGGAATATCCTGAAACAGCTCATTCATCTCCTGAGGACTCTTGAGATATAGGAAGTCGCCCTCTATTTTCATTCTTTTTTCATCATTGATAGTAGTATTGGTACCTATACATATTAATAGGTCCTGTACGGGAGCATCCTCCCGTTTTATATAGTGAGCATCATTGGTAGCCACCAGCGGAATGCCCATCTCATCACTCAACGAGATGAGAATCGGGTTAACCTGCTTCAGCTCCGGGAGGGGCTGTCTCTGTATTTCTATGTAGAAATCGTCAAAGGTCTGCCGGTACCACTGGAGAGACTGCTTGGCCTCCTGAACTCTCCCCTCCAGGACAAGATGAGGAATCTCACCCCCGAGACAACTGGATAGCGCAATAAGACCATCGTGGTATTTCTCCAGGAGCTCTCTGTCAACCCTGGGCTTGTAATAGAAACCCTCCAGGTGTGCCCGGGTAACGAGCTGAATTAGATTGTGGTAACCGGTTTGATTTTTAGCCAGCAGAACGAGATGAAAGCTACCCTTATCCCCAGGGCTGCGGCTGAGGCGACTGTCCCTCGATACATAAACCTCGCAGCCGATGATAGGCTTTATTCCAGCCTCCCTGGC